>JAITPT010000048.1 GCA_031289285.1 Puniceicoccales bacterium | reverse complement strand
AAACGGAGGGTGCATCGTAGCGCTGAAGGCGCGGCTTCATAATAGCCTATGGCGTTAGCCATAGGTATCGGTCTCGCCCTGTCTCTGTGGGCTGTAAGCCCACCTCAACGCAATGGAGGCAGACGGCGGTGGCGCGAGGGGGAAGGGGCGCGTTCGGAGCGAAGGTTGAGGCGGGCTTACAGCCCGCTGTGAGCCGCCGCCCTGTAACCTATGGCTTCGCCATAGGCTATTATGACGCCGCGCCTTCAGCGCTCCAAGCCACATGCGGTTTCAAAAATGCCCTTCGTGTTTTGGGCACTATTTGAACGGTATCGGGTTAAAACGCGAGCAACTTTACAGGCCCCAGCAAACCGGCTTCTTGGAGCGGTGCGTTTGCGCGCCAATTGTGGTGAAATGGTGTCACCTTGCGCTGGCGGGCAGGCAATCGCAGGTCGCCGATTATGCGGTTGACCCATGTGTTCACTACTTCCACTTCAAGCGTGTTTGCGCCCGTCTTTACAAACTTCGAGATGTCCACGCTGAAAGGAGGCGTCCAGACCGCGCCCGCTAACTGACCGTTCACACGCACTTTTGCCATGACTGCCACTTTCCCCAAATCTACCAACAGACGGGAATACGCCTTGTTGTTTATTCTTTCCGGCACAGAGAATGTTGTGCTGTAAAACACCGTTCCCGAATAAAAATGGATGCGCGGGTCGGCGTGTTTTGACAGGTCTTGCAACTTCGGAAAAACAACTGTCTCGGCAGGGCCACGCTTTACCTTGTCCGACTCAAAACGCAAATGCCAAGGCGTAGTAATTTCTTCGTTAGAGAAAGGCGCGGGGAAGTTTGCCTCGACGCTATTTGCCGTCGCCGCTCCTTTGCTACGAAAAACGACAAATGCGCTGGCATTGGGTTCGAGACGTAGGGGAACGGTGGTCGTTGTTTTGTTTTGCGAAAACGCAGGCAACAGGCGCGTCACGCCACTCGCGGCGTCCCAAAGTTCGGGACGCAAACCACTCACGCGAAACTCCGCATCAAAAGTCGTTGTTTTGTTTGTCTGGTTGGTGACAAAATAGATTTCGCTTTTCTTTCCCGCATCGTCAATCGAGCGATGTCCGTAAAGAACATCCTTTGCCTTAGCGAGCTTAGTAGCGTGGAAGTCGGGACGCAACTCGATGATTTCAAAGACGTCGCGCAGGGAGAGGTCGCGCAGTATTTTGCCTTTTCCGTAGGCGCGGACTTTTTCGTTTTTATCGCCCCAGAGTTTTTTTGCGATTGCCTGAATGGTTTTGTCTGCGGCAGGATAATTCTCCAAACTTGGCGAGCGAACAGGCGGCGGGCCAAGAATAACCGCGCCGTCCGCCGCGAGTTTTTCTATTTTTTGCAGTAATTCTGGACGCATTGTTTCTTGCGGCGGCAACACAAGAACGCGGTAGCTTGTGCCATGCGGCAAAACAAGTTTGCCGTCCTTTACAGAGAGATTATTTAAGATGACTTCGGCGTTGATAAAGTCGTAAGCGTAGCCGTCGGGAAGCGGCGGGTCGGTGATGCCCGTCATTTTCGGCGCATCTTCGCCGATAAAATAAGCGACATCGGCAACATTGCGCCCTTGACGTAGCATAAAATTACAACGGCGCGTGTATTCTACAAAGGAGTCAATCTGTGTGAACCAAGTGTTTTTTCTGTTGATTTCGCAACCAAACCAAGTGTCAATTCCCGGATAATTTGTTTCGTCGTTTTGGTGATTATAGACAATCAGCACTGTATTGTTAATTCCCTCGGTAAAGGCATAATCGCCAACACGTTTCAGGTATCCGGGATGGCGCAAATAAGCACCGCCACTGCTTGTAAAAGACTCGGAGGAGACAAGGTTTTTTCCGTAAATATGAGCGGCGGAAGCGGCGGCGCGATTTTCGAGTGGCCATGAACCCTCTGCCCAAAACTCGCCAGCCACTTCATCGGATTGTCCGCCGTATTGTAGAAATTCTCCAGCAAAGCCCCAGTGCCCGTAGTTTTCAAGCCATGTTACCATGCCATGTTTATGCGCTTCATCGCGCAGCCCTGCCACAAACTCGTAAGAGATACTATCTGCGATAAGGCGGCGCATATCCCAGAGAAAACGGTCAGAGATGTCTGGGCTGGCGACACAATAGCCGTGGTAGGTGGGAAGAAAAGGAACGGGGTCGTAACCGTAGCGTTGTTTGAACTTTTGTATAAAACCGTCGGTGAAGTTTTGTCCACCAGCTTCATAGCTGTCCATGATGACAAGTTTTAGTGTGCGCCGCTCGTTTGCAGGAATGCGGCGGAGGATGTCGCCGATATAAGCGTCGAAGTGTGCGGCGACATGTTTGCGGCTTGTTTTATCAACCTCTGGGCCGGTAGCGTAGGGCGCGGAGGGAAGGTTGGATGTGCCTGTGGGAGTCATGCCGATGCGGTGTATAATCCATTCGCCAGCAGGGACTTGCCAGGTGAGCGTCCCGTCGGCGGAGAGTTTGTCCGAGATGTCATAAACTTCGTTTTTAGGGATGCTTCCTGTCGTGTTGGCACTTTCTTTTTTCCATAAATATGCGTCCCATGTGGGCTGCATATTCTGGCTCATTTTGGCAAATGTTTTTTCGGGGAAACGTTCAAGGATTGTCGCAGGAGAGAGTAATATAGAAGCGACGGTGCCGCTGTGTTGGACGTTGGAGAAAACGATTTTATATTCGATGGCGTTTGTTTCTGGAAACGAAACGACGGCGGGCGCACCTGGGTCAAAACCGATAAAGGCGCGTCCGTCAACGCGGGTTAAATTAGAGCGTTTTAACAGGCGAAAATCTTTCTCTCCGTCGCTTCGCGCCAGCAATTCAAAATCGGCAAAAAACCTGCCCGCGTGGGTGATAACGAGCGAGCGGGCGACAGCGGCTTTGGGCAGTGTGAGGGTGACGGACGACGTGCGGCGCAAGGGCAAACGAAATGGGCCAGCGGTGCCAGCAGGCGGCGCGGCGAGACCGGCACCGGCGACGTTTATTTTTGCGCCTTCGGCGAGAAATAAATTGGGACGTGGCACGGCGGGAAAGGCGAGCACGCGGACGTCTTGGAAGTTTTTGACGGGTGGCGGAAGTTTTTCGGAAAAAAGCGCGGGGCCGGTAACGCGCCGTTCGGCGGTGGCGAGGCGGCGCATTGCTTGTTCGGGTTTTACCCACGGCCCGCCCGCCTGACTCCAGCCCGGACAGTTAAAAATACCGAGTTCGATGTCTAATTCGCCAGCGGTTTTGAACGCAGCGCGGAGTGCTTCCCACCAGCCCTCCGACCACATTTTTGTTTTGCCGGTCTTGTAGCCTTGGCTGCCGATGTGGCTAATAAAAGCGCGTGTAATGCCAGCTTTTTTCATGGCATGGAGGTCGGCGATAACGCCTTCTTTGGAAACGTTGTCGTCTATCCAATACCAGAAGGTGCCGACGCGCACCGAGGGCGGCGGCACCGCAAACCCCGCGTCGAGCGAGGCAGGGGCGGTCGCGGTGGCGGTGGCGGCGGTGGCGGCGGTCGGCGTTGCGATTGGCGTGGCGGCGTTGGCGGCGGCGGGGATTATGGCGGCGGTGGTGGCAATGCCTGCAAGAAGTGTGAGGAGAGAGGGAAACGTTTTTTTCATGTGGTGATTGATGAAGTGCGCTTGGGGACAGGTTGCGCGGGGAAAGGTTCCGCCCGCAGGCTAACTGGGAACGCCAGTGTTCCCAGTGGCGCAGCCTCAATAAAGTGCCAGGCACTTTTTTCCTTTGACTTCCGATTTTCTGTTTGCTGCGGGCTGGCTGCGCACCGCACTTATGGGCACTCCTATAAATAAATTTGGGGTTGGTGCATCTCCCGTCCCGTAGGGACGAAATGTCGGTAGCACGGGACTTTAGTCCCGTGAAAATGCCACCCCCACGCCCGCGTCCCGTA
>JAITPT010000044.1 GCA_031289285.1 Puniceicoccales bacterium | reverse complement strand
TACGGGACGCGGGCGTGGGGGTGGCATTTTCACGGGACTAAAGTCCCGTGCTACCGACATTTCGTCCCTACGGGACGGGAGATGCACCAACCCCAAATTTATTTTTAGGAGTGCCCTTTATTGGGTATTGAGCCGACACCGTTTTCGAGGTCGTTTTGCCAGTAGTCCCGAAGGGACGACAGCGCGTGGAGTGTGGCACAGACAATCTTGTCTGTGTTGCCGTCGCCTCCGGCGACGCTTCGTCCACAGACCGTTTTGTCTGTGCCACACTCCACACGCTGCCGCCTCTTCGGGGCTACTGGGCGGTCACCGTCCCTGCGCCCTCTGGCACAGCACCCTCTGCCTCCGCACTCCAAAAGGCCGTGCTCGTTTCGCCACTCAAAAATTAGTCTTTCTTTTTGATAACCGGACTTTCTTGCGGGGCGTTTTTGCTGGGGCAGTCGGAGGGTTTGCCTCTGTTGTCAATGAGCGGCTTTTTTAGGTCGGCGGAACGCCAGCCGCCGCCGAGGGCTTTGTAGAGGCGGACAGCGTAAAGCTGGTCGGCGGTTTTGGCGTCCACGAGGGCAAGCTGCGCGGCGTAGAGATAGCGGTCGGCGTCGAGCACGGGAAACTTTGAGAGGGTGCCGTTTTGCTCGGCCTCGTTGAGCTTCGACAGAACCTTCTCGCGGTGAGAAACGAGTGTTTGCAGGTGCCCGATGCGCTCGCGGGAGATTTGCAGCGACGTGAGGGAATCGTTGACTTCCTGAAATGCGGTGAGGACGGCTTTTTCGTAGGCGAGCAGGGCTTCGCGCGTGGACGCCTTGGCACCCTCGACGGAGTAGTAAGTCGCGCCGGCGTCGAAGAGCGGGCCGAGCAAACTGCCGCCGCCTTGCGTGTATTTGCTGTTGTGGTCAACAAGCCCTTTCAGCTGCGGGTTCACAAAAGCGAGAATGCCCGTGAGGGTGATTTTCGGAAAATATCCGGCGACGGCGGCACCGATTTGGGCGTTGGCGGCTTTGAGTTCAAACTCGGCGGCGCGGAGGTCGGGGCGGCGGTGCAAAATCTCCGACGGCACACCCGCAGGGATTTTCGGCAAAATGGCGGCGATGTTGTCGGCGACGGCGGCGCGTTTGATGGGGCCGGGAGTGCGTCCGAGCAAAACCGAGATTGCGTTTTCCAGCTCGGCGATAGCGCGGCGGAACTCGAGCACATCGGCCTGCGCGCTCAACATCTCGGCCTCGAATTGGAGCGGGTCAATTTCGTTGCCAACATCTTTTTCAAGTTTTAGCCGCGCCAGCTTGGCGACCTCGCGGCGGGTCTCCAAGGTGCGTTGCGCGATGGCGAGTTTGGCGTCGAGCGCACGGAGGTTAAAGTAGGCAGAGGCGACGCCGGAGACGATGGAGAGGACGACGCTGTTGCGGGCTTCGGCGGTGGCGAAGTAGCGGGCGGTGGCGGTCTCGTTGATGCGGCGCACACGCCCCCAGAGGTCGAGTTCCCAGTTAATTGTCCCGCCGAGCGTGTAGCCGTGCGGGTTGGTGAGCTGGCCAGCTTTGGGGTCGTTGTGAAACGCCGTGGCAGAGTAGCCAATGGACGGGTAGTAGGCGGCGTTGGAAATGCCAGCGGCGGCGCGGGCGGCGTCGAGGCGGGCGAGCGCGATGTGCAGGTCTTTGTTCTTGTCGAGCGCCTCGTTGACGAGCGTTTGCAGCGCGGGGTCTTTGAAAATCTCCCACCACGGCAGGTTGGCGATGGTGGGCGCATCGGTGGCGGCGGCGGGCGCGGCGTCGCGCCACGTTTTGGGCGACTCGACTTTCGGTGGCTCGAAGTCGGGGCCGACGGCGCATCCTGCTGCGAAGAGCAGCGGCAAAATTGCGAGCGGAGCGAGGTGCCGACGTTTGGCGGACACGGTGTTTTCTGAATGCGCGGAACGGTTCATAATGTTGAGATGCAGTTGTGCGAAATGTTGGAAGCGGTGAAAAGCGGTGGAAATGGCAGGTGCCTTAAAAGAGCGTCGCAGGATAGGATTTCCGGCAGCGGTGGGAATGAAAAAAACACGCCACGCCGCGCCACGCCGCCGTGCGCCAGTGCTGTGCCACGCCGCCGTGCGCCGCGCCGGCGTTGACTCGCCGCCGCTGTCCGCGCATTTTCCCCGCACAAATGACTCACCATTCCACTACCGACGACACCCGCATCCGCAACCGACGTCCGCTTGTCTCACCCGCGATTTTGCTCGAAGAGCTTCAACTTCCTGCCGCGCTCGAATCGCGCATCCTCGCCGTGCGCAAACAAGCGGGCGACATCGTGAACGGGCGCGACGGGCGTCTGCTCGTTATCGCTGGCCCGTGCTCCATCCACGATGCGGAGTCTGCCGCCGAATACGCCACTCGGCTCAACGCGCTCGCCGTCCGCTACGCCGACGACCTGCTCGTGCTCATGCGCGTCTATTTCGAGAAACCGCGCACCGTGGTCGGTTGGAAAGGGCTTATCAACGACCCCTATTTGAACCGCAGTTTCCAAATCAACCAAGGTCTGCGCATGGCGCGGCAATTGCTCCTCGAAGTGCTCGAAATCGGTGTGCCTGCGGCGACGGAGTTTCTCGACACCATCATCCCGCAGTTCACCGCCGACCTCGTGTGTTACGCCGCCATCGGCGCACGCACGACGGAGAGCCAAGTGCATCGCGAGCTGGCGTCGGGGCTTTCGATGCCAGCGGGTTTCAAAAACGGAACCACGGGAAATGTGCAAATCGCCGTGGACGCCGTTTGCTCGGCGCGGCACTCGCACTGGTTCCCCTCGGTGACGAAGGACGGCGTGGCGGCGATTTTTGAGACAGCGGGCAACGAGGACACGCATCTTGTCTTGCGCGGCGGTTCGCGCACGGGGCCAAACTACGATGCGGCGAGTGTCGAGGCGGCGACGGCGTTGTTGGAAAAGGCGGGGTTGCCGCAGCGTGTCGTGGTAGATTGTTCGCACGGCAACAGCAGCAAAGACCACAATCGCCAACCGCTCGTCGCGGCAGATTTGGCGGCGCAAATGGAAGCCGGCTCGACGCGCATTGCAGGCGTGATGCTCGAGAGTCATTTGGTCGCGGGACGTCAGGAATATGTTTCGCCGGAAAAAGCAGTCTATGGCCAAAGCATCACCGACGCCTGCATGTCGTTCGCGCAGACCGCACCAGTCTTGGAGTTGTTGGCAAAAGCAACCGCCGCACGGCGACGCAAGCTCAGCACGTAGAGCGCAAGGCAAGGCGTTCGGGCGACGGCGAACATTTCGCGAGCGAGGGAATAGGGCGTATAGTGTAGCGTCTCTTAATTGTCTAACCATTACATTTTTTCAATTTTTCCCGTGCTCGCTGTATCTTTTCCAAGATGTCGCTGCCCTGCGCCTTCCAAACGTAACGCAGGGGGTTGCG
>JAITPT010000291.1 GCA_031289285.1 Puniceicoccales bacterium | reverse complement strand
AGACGATGACTTGGTCGGGGAAACTGGCGAAAACGCGGCGTGTGTAGCGGACGCCGTCGAGCTCGTAGGAGGTCTCGGCGATGGCGTTGTCCATGTCGAGCGAGCGGCGGTAATTTTTGGCGTTTTTGAGGTCGTGGCCCGGGTATTGGAAGTTGAGGCGGGCCATCGCTTGGTAAAATTGGACGTGGACGGGCTTGCTGGAGAGACCCCATGCGAGGTCGTCGGCTTCTTTCCATTTTTTGGCGAGGGCGGCTTCGCGGACTTTGGCGAGGACTTTGGGGCCTTCGGGGTTGTTGGGGTTGTAGGGGCCGCCTGTCCAGAGGGTTTCGTCGTTAAACGGGATAACTTCGGAGGCGACGCCGCCGGGGATCATCGCGGCAAAACGGCCTGTGCCGATGGGGGTGCCTTCCCAGTATTTGGAGGCGGGGGTGTCGTATTCCCAGAGCATCGGGAGCTGGTTGGCAGCGATGGCGGGAGCGGGCGCGGCGGCGGCGGGCGCGGTGAAGTTTGCGGCGGAAGCGCAGGTGAAGGCGAACGCGGCAAGAGCAAGGGAGAGTGGACGCATGTGGGAGGGGAGACAGGCGGAGGGAGGAGGGGTTCCGAGGAGAATGCGGGGAACGGGGGCGGCGAAGGGGGTGGGAGGGAGCAGTGGGAGAGAGAAATCTCACACGAAGGAAAACATGTGGAAAACGCGGGTATTATCCTGCGATTTCAGCTTGTCTCCGCAAGAGGGGAGACAAAACTGCGGCGCATGGAAGGGATACTTTCGTTACTGCTCATCGGCATCGTGCTTTTCTTTCTTGTTACGCCAGTGGTGGCGTTGATTAAGGCGACAAGGGCAGCGCGGCGTAGCGAAGATTTGAATTACATGGTAGAGGTGTTGCGTGACCGCGTGAGAAATCTGGAACAATTGTTGGTGTCCAAAAACTTGGAAAAACGGAGAGACGCCCCGCCACAGGAAACAGCCAGCACAACCGCGACGGGAACAGCGGAGACAACAGACAGTGCCGACAACACCGATAGCGCAACGGATAGTGCAACGGATAGCGCAACGGATAGGTCTTATAGGACCTATAAGTCCTATAGGTCCTATACGACCTATTCGGGTGCGGCAGCTGCGACAGACAACACCACCACGGTGCCCCCGCCGCTGCATCCCCCGCTGCCACCGCCACTGCCACCAGAAACCGCTCCCGCTCCCACGCCCGCCTACACACACGCCCCTGCTCCCGCCCTCGCTACAACCCCTGTTGATGTTGACTGGGAGCGTTTTTTTGGCGCGAAACTTTTTGCGTGGGTTGGCGGATTGGCGCTCTTCCTTGGCGTGGTTTATTTTCTGATAGAGTCGGCCAATCGTGGCTGGATTTCTCCTGAGGCGCGGGTGTTTGCGGGGGCACTGGTTGGGGTTGCGCTTATCGCGGCGGGGGTGCGTTTCAGAAACACTATCCACCACGTGACGATGCAAACCCTCGTCGGCACGGGCGTCGTAATTCTCTTCGCGGTGATTTACGCGAGTTACTCGCATTACCATTTTGCGCTGTTCACGCCGGAGGTGACATTTGCCCTGCTCGCGCTGTTGGCGGCGGTGGCGTTTTTCCTCGCAAAGTTTATGCGGGCGGCGGTGGTCGCGGTGCTGGGTCTGCTGGCGGGCTTCGCGACGCCTGTGCTCGTGAGCACGGGAGAAGATAGGCCGATAGTGCTTTTCATCTACCTCGCAATTCTCACGGCGACGGCACTCGTGACGGGCGGACGTTGCCGTTGGCAATGGTTGTCGCCGCTGGCAGGGCTGGGGTTCGCCGTGATTTTCGCGGGTTGGCTCGCCGACTTCGGAAACCACCGCGAACTCTACGGCAAATGGCCAGAGGCCCTAATTCCGCTCGCAGTCGCGCTGCTGTTTCCGCTGCTGCACTTGGCGGGGACGTGGGTGCGCCCAGAAAAAACGCCACGCCTCCAAGCCACCGACGCGCCGGACGCACGGGATGTCTCCGCGCCGGACGACGACGCGCCAAACGGCGTTCGTTTCCTAATGGCGTTCACGGCCATTGTGTTGACGGCTGCGCCGCTGCTGCTCGCGGGCGGTTGGCTGCGCACAGATTTTTGGCACGGGCAAACGGCAGTGATGCTCGCCTATTTATTAGTAGCGGGCTTGCCGGCATTCGGTGTCGCGCTCCGCGAAAAGACGGGCTGGACATTCGCGCCACCGGCACCAGTGGCGGCGTCCGCCGACACGCCCGAAGACGCACCCACCGAAATCACCGACTCGTTCAAACCGCTGAGTTGGGCGTCGGTGGCGGCGTCGCTGTCAACCGCTGGCGCGTTGGTGGTGTGGCTCGCCTCCGCTGCGAACTCCGAAATGCACCGCTGGCATGCGACGGCGGCGGTGCTGGCGTTCACGCTGCTCCACGGGCTTGGGACGGCGTTTTTGCAGCGCAAAGGTTGGCTGGGCATTTCCGCCGAAAGCGCCCTCTTCGGATTGTTGGCGGGGCAAATACTCGCGGCGGTGTTGCCCGCCGTGATAGCGCTGCCCGCACCCGCCGCCTGTGCGCTCGTCTTGTTGTCGGCGGGGATGTCCGCCGCCGCCGCCGTCGCTGTCGGCAAAGCGACATCTACCGCCGCCGCGTTTCTCCTCGGCGCGAGCGGTCTCATAGCGATTTTGTTTTCCGGCAAAATGCTGCCGGAGTTTGTGGCGACAGCGGCGAATGCGGCAGACGCGGCGGCGGGCGCGGGAGCCGTCTGGTGGGCGGCGGCGCTCTGTGTGTTTGCGGCGGGCGGTGTCTTCGTCGGCGAACGGCTTCCGGCGGCGGACGCGCTTGAGACGTGGGGAAACAGAGCGGGCGAGTTTTTGCGGCGGGCGGTGTTCGCGGCGCCGTGGCTGTTGCTGATGCTGTTTGCCGGAAGATTTCCGGCGGCGCGGGAAACGGTGCTGGCGACGGCGGCGGTGTTGGCTGCGGCGACGCTCGGCTGGGCGACTCGCCAGCGGCAGGCGGGCTTGTTTGCGGTGGCGTTGGCGGGCGTGTTGTTAGTGGAACACATCTGGCATGTCGCCGCGCCGGTCGCATTTGGCGACCAAAGAGCGGTGGAGTTTGCGTGGCATCTTGGGATTGCGCTGGCGTTCACGGCGGCACCCTTCGCGGGCTGGCGACGCTGGCGCGGACGCACACTCCCGTGGGCGGTGGCGGCACTCGCACTCCCCGCGCACTACCTCCTCGTGCGCGGCGTCTCCGCGTTCTGGCTGCCCAGCGACGGCAAAGGGCTGCTCCCCGCCTTGCTCGCGCTGCCGAGTGCAGCGGTGTTCGCGGTGCTGTTTTTCAAAAACGCTGGCAGCGTCGGCGGCGGCGGAAGAAGCGGCGACGTTGGTGGCGGTGGCCTCGCCAATCCCGCTCGCCTCCGCCAATTAGAATGGACGGGCGGCGCGGTGCTGTTTTTTGCGACGCTGTTTTTCCCTGAGCAATTTGACGGAAAATGGCTCACGCTTGGCTGGGCGTTCGAGGCGGTGCTGCTCTGCGCTTTGCTTCGCCCGACGCGCCACGTGGGGCTGGGCTTTTTGGCGGGCGGGCTTTTCGCGGTCGTGTTTGCGCGGCTCACGGTGTGCTCGTATTTGTGGACGCAGCTGTATCAAAAAGGCGCAGCGGTGTTCAACGAGCACCTGCTCCTCTACGGCAGCGCGGTGGCGTGTTTTGTGGCGGCGGCATGGTTCATCGCCGGACACGCGCCGAAGCACTGGCGGCACGGATTTAACAACGCGGCGCAAGTGCTTCGCGGGCTGGCGGTGGTCTTGCTTTTCCTCTTAGTGAACATCGAAATCGCCGATTATTTCACGCCTGCTTTTGCTGACCGCCTGAGTCTCGACGTGACCGGAAGTTGGAACGGCATGAACCAAGATTTTGCGCGAGGCATGAGTTTTTCGCTCGCGTGGGGCGTGTTTGCGCTCGCGCTGGTTGGCGCGGGCTTGTGGCGCGACTCCGCTCTGGTGCGCCGCGCCGGGCTGGTCTTGCTCGGCGTGACACTCGCCAAGGTTTTCCTCTTCGACCTATCGGGCCTCGGCAACCTCTACCGTGTTGCCGCCCTCATCGGCACCGCCGCCGCCGCCCTCGTCGCCTCGCTACTCTACCAACGTTTCCTGCGGCAGAAAAATGACTAACGCGGTAACCCTAAAAACGCCCGCATTAACTGCCGTTCTTAGGTTAATAAATGGCTTGGCAGTCTGCGATACGGCGGTGTTCACGCCGCCATCACGCCACTGCGACGCCGCTACTACTCCACGATGGGGAAGATGGTGAACTTCTCCTTGTTTAAAGAAAAATAAGGCGCGAATTGTGTTTTTCCGCCTTTAATGGGGAAACGCAAGCCTTCGACAGGAACCGGAGAGACTTTTTCTTTAAGGTCGGCGGCACCGCCCAATTGAATGCTCGACGGCACACTATCCGAACCCGTGTGCGCTAATAAAATTGGGCCGTATTCCGCAGCGTAACGTTTCTTTCCGGCTATCGCGTCCACGCCGCGATACAAAGTGAAACGAAGTGCCATCGGCAAAGAGAAACTCACGCGGTCGCCGTTTTTCCACTCGCGCGAGAGGACGACGTAACTTCCGGGCACACCCGTCGTGGCGACTTTTCCATTCACGAGGACATTCATTTTTCCCGCCGCCCATTCAGGGACACGCACGCGCACCTTCATTTGCACAGGCGCAGAGACGCCGACCTTTATGGCGACTTCGGGACGATAGGGAAACTTGCTCTCTAAGGTCAGCGCGATTTGTTTTCCGGCGAGCGAAAAACGGAAATCCGACGCCTCGTAGAGATTTATATAAACGCCGTCGGCGGCGAGTGTGTAAATATATTCGGGAAGAGAACCGAGCAGACGTGTTCCTTGTCCCTCGCAACAAGTGTTTTGCTCCGAGGCACCGGGCGTGGATTTTTCTCCTTGCATGGTCGCGTGATAACGTATCCGCCCGTCCGCCATTTGGCTGGCGAGAACAATGTTGTAAATAGACTTTTCGATTTCGTTGACATATTTTTCTTGGTCTGGAAAGAGTCGGTTGAAACGTTGGTTAAACTTTATCCAGAACACACTGCCACAATTTTCTCCGGTGTGCCCTTTGGCGGCTAAATAATACGAGTAAGGCGGATGGTGTGTGCCGTGCAAAACACGTCTGCCACGCCGCCGTCCCCACTGCGATTCGCAAATGGCGATACTGCCGCCAACGTGTTCCCAGCGGTCGTGAATCATATCCCAAGCTCCTTGCGAGGCATCGAAAAAGGCTTTGTCGCCAGTCGCAATATAATGGTCTAAATAAGCCTCGAAACTGGTGATAAGGTAGCAGTGCGGATTTTGCAGTGGGTAACGCCAGATAGCTCTATCGCGACGTGCGGCGAGGTCTTGTAGCCACCAGTCGGCGACGTAAAACTTTTCGGCAATCAGCAAATCTTCGGGTTTCCCAACAGGCGTAAAATAGGTGCGTGTGCTTGCGATATGACCTTGGTGACTATTGTTGTGCCAACGAAGTAATTTGGGGTGCATCTCGTCCCATTTGTTAAACCAATCGGCGTGACCGCGCAAGAGCGTGAAGGCTTTGGGATTTCCGGCAATACCGGCGTCTATTAAACCGTGTGTGAACCAAGCGCGGGCGTAATTTGGTTCCTCGCTTCGCGGGCTTTTTGCAGGATAGGCGAGGATGTAGCCGTTAGGTTCGCGACAGGCTTCTATGCCGTCAATGAGGGCGTCCAGACGTGTCCTGAGTTCTTTGTGTTTTACCCAGCGAAGCGTGTTTCCAGCGCCCATCATAAAACGTCCGGCGTTGGAGCCGCGCAAATCGAGGTCCCAGAACTTGACTTGCGGCGCGTCGTCGGGCGGATTTTTAACGCCAAAGCGCTCGCGAAACGGGAAGAGCATGTGGTCGTTGGAGAACGCCGCCAGCAGGTAACCGACGTTTTTATTTAGCGCACGGGCAAAGAGGGAATCGGCGGCCATCGTGATGTCGCGGGTGGGGACGGTTCCCGCGCAGGTGGCGGCCTTCCACGTGGCGGGGTCGCTGGCTTTGAAGCGCGCCTGGTATTGCTCGGGCGGCAGCGGGTAGTCCACCGAGTTGCCTTGTGCGTTTGCGGCACATGGCGCGAACGCGAGCACGGCGGCGGCGGTTAAGAGGAGTGCGGAAGAAAAAGATGTTTTCATCGCCGCCGTTGACAGCAGCGCGGCGGTTTGGTTCCGGCGTAAAAACCACAAAGGACACAAAGGTTTTCACAAAGGGCACAAGGGAAGTAATGGGCACTCCTAAAAATAAATCTGCATGTCCGAAAACATCGTGCTTTTTCGTCCCGTAGGGACGGGATGTCGGTAGCACGGGGTTTCACCCCCGTGTTCGTGCCTCCCCCCCCCCGCCGCGTCCCGTCGGGACGCAACCCGTGTCTGCCGCAAGCTGTTGCGTCCCTACGGGACGCGGGTGCGGGGGTGGCATTTTCACGGGACTAAAGTCTCGTGCTACCGACATTTCGTCCCTACGGGACGGGAGATGCACCAACCCCAAATTTATTTTTAGGAGTGCCCTTAAACCTAAAAACGGCAGTTAATGCGGGCGGTTTTGCGCAATCTTTTGGCCGTCTGCGGCTTGTGCTTTCCGCTCCACGCACCGCAAGGTACGCATCGGGAAAGCGTAAACCGCATCTACCTCAAAAGTCTTGCGCAACCCCATCCAGCTGAACTGCCATTCTTAGGTTGAACAACATAATCATCCCTGCAATAGCAATTAAGCCTTCTCCACTTTTTCTACTTTTTTTATGCAGTTCTCCATACTCATACCAGTCGTAAAAACGAAATTCTTCAAGGAGTCGTTTGAAAGCGCTGCTGCGCAGACATTCGACGACTACGAAATTGTTGTTCTCAACAACAAGGCGGACGCCGATGTCTCGTGGGTCAAAAAAGACCCACGCGTCCGCTATTTTGAGAACGACGAACAACTTCCGGCACCCGCCAATTGGAACCGGGGTGTTGGTTATTGCCGAGGGGATTTTGTCATTCTCCTCTCCGACGATGATGCACTGAAACCGGAGTGTCTAACAGAGGTGGCGCGTTACCGCCGCGAGAACCCCGATGTGGAGGTCGTCCGCTTTCTCTTGGAAGAACAGGTCGAAGATGCGAAAGCTCGTAAAATTACACCCCCAGGAGCAACGGTCGAGACCGTGGATGAGTTCT
>JAITPT010000269.1 GCA_031289285.1 Puniceicoccales bacterium | reverse complement strand
CGCTCCACGCACCGCAAGGTGCGCGTCGGGAAAGCGCAAACCGCATCCGCCTCAAAATCTTGCGCAAACCCATCCCGCTGAACTGCCGTTCTTAGGATAATTTCGTTAACGATAGGTTTCGGTTGAAAATTGTGATCGAAGAGCAGTGCGTAATCAGTGCGCCCGGGAACCGGCCAGTTGTTGCGCCATGAATTGTTGTCGGTAACTCTCCATAGTGTTACGCGGCTTATTTTATCCTGATATTTCGAAAACAGCTTGAAAAAAGCGATATAGCACTTTGTAGTTTTAGTTCGATGTCTTTGGGCAAACCGTTCGAATACGGATTTAGTTTGTTTTTGAAATCGAATTTTGCCGAAACATCCGCGCCAGCAATGCGAATTAAAAGGCAGCCATTTTATTACTTGACTTCGATGGGGTCAGTGCAGCTTTCCCTTGCAGTGCCTACCACGTCACCACCTCAAGGTTGCAACGGAACACGCACCACCACCATCTGGCAACCTAAGGTAATCCGATAATCTCGCCCTTGCGGGGCTTTGTTGCAGGGGCAGGGCGGGCCGGAGGTTTCGCTGCGCTACACCTCCGGTTATGCACATCTCGCCACATGCGGGGCTGGAGGCGTCCGAGCTTCTGCTCAAAGTAGCGAGAAACCTTTTTCTCCGGCGAAGAGCAGGTGAAAGAAACTTTCCTTTTGCGCGTTTTCCATTTTTTATCCTTTCTTTTTCCAGCAATGAGCTCTTCACCTCTCTTGAAAATCTTCACTGGCAACGCGCATCCTTTGCTCGCCCGCGAAATGTGTGCGCACATGGGCGCGGCCCTTGGTGCCGCCACTGTGACCTGTTTCCCTGATGGCGAGACCTTCGTGCAAATCAAGGAAAACATCCGCGGGGACGATGTCTTCGTCGTCCAGCCGACGTGCAATCCTGCGAACGACCACATCATGGAATTGCTCATCATGATTGACGCTCTGAAACGTGCCTCCGCGAAACGCATCACCGCCGTGGTGCCGTTTTTCGGTTACGCTCGCCAAGACCGCAAAGACCGCCCCCGTGTGCCTATCACCGCCAAGCTCGTCGCCAATCTGCTCACTGCCGCTGGCGCACACCGCATTCTCACGCTCGACCTCCACGCCCAGCAGATACAGGGGTTCTTCGACATCCCCGTTGACCATCTCTTCGCCTCGCCAGTTTTTTTCAATTACATCCACAAGAAAAAATACCTCGAAGACGCTACCGTGTTTTCGCCCGACATCGGGGGTGTCAAGGCCGCCTCTGCGATGTCGGATTTGCTCAACCTCCCGCTGGGCTTTGTCGCGAAACGTCGCGTTGACGCCAACACCGTCAAGGCCACTGACCTCGTCGGCGAGGTCGAAGGGCGCAACATCATCATCGTTGACGATATGACGGAGACCGCTGGCACGCTTGTCTCGGCGGGCAAACTTTTGAAACAGCACGGCGCAAAAACGGTGCGTGCGTTAGTGAGCCATTGCATGTTGGGCGACGTGGGGCGCGAGCGTTTGCGCGAGGGAGTGATTGACGAAATCATCACCACCAACTCCACGCCAGTTGAGCCGGGCAACTTGCCAATCACCGTGCTCTCGATTGCCGAGCTGCTCGGCGACGCCATCTTGCGCATCCACAGTAACGAGAGTGTCACAGACCTTTTTCAGGTGAAGGGCTACTGAGTAGTGGCGCGGCGGGTGGCGACGGGCGGCTACGTGCCGCTGCTGCTGCCGCCAAGAAAACGACCCGCTCCGGTGTTACCGAGGCGGGCCGATTTTTTTGTGGTATCCGGCTACTTTTTTTTCGTCGGGGATTTTTGCGGGGGAAGCGCCTTTGCGATGGGCTTCTTCGCGGGGACCGCCTTTGCGGGGGCGGGCTTCGGCTCCGGCTTGGGGGCCGGCGCGGGTGCCGCTTTCACGGCGGGCTTTTTCGCCGGCACCGCCTTCGCGGGGGTCGGCTTCGCGGGTGCTGGTTTCGCGGGCACCGCTTTCGCAGGTGTCGGCTTTGCGGCGGGCTTCTTTGCGGGTGCTGCCGCTTTCGCGGGCACTGGCGCGGGGGGCGTCGCCTTTTTTTCGGGTGCCTTTTTTACGGGCACCGCTGCGGCTTGCGCCGGGGTCTTTTTCTTGGTGTCTGCCATATTGGGTTTCTCCTTGTTTGGCGTTGGTGTGACCGGCAACGCTTGAAGCGCTGTCCGGATGATGTCGGCCACGGTGATACCTGTGCGTATCGCATGGCGAGTGAGCTTGTCGCGTGTCTTCTCGCCGAGACGCACGGACACTTGGGGCATGGCGCGGAAAGATACTTTGCCGAGCGTGGAGTAGTCGAAAATGCGGATCGCGTGGCGGAGCACACTGGTGATGGTCTGGAAGCCGTGTTGCTCACGGTAGAGCTCGAGAAGCGCGAGCGCTTCTTCGGGGAGAGCAATGGTGAATGCGTAGCGGGCTAATGTTTCTCTGGATCGTACTGGCATCGTGCTTGGTGGGTGGTTCGTGTCAGGTGGTGGCGTCAGGCGCGGGAGGTTGAGCGAGAGGCGAGTCTTGTAAACTCGAAAACCGCATTTTTTTCGGTCTGCCTCCTGTATTGGGAAACCGGATACACGACCCCGCGTCGCCGTGCTACACGCCGTCGCCACCGTCATCGCCGCCTTTCGAGATTGCGCCGCGCCGCGCCCGCCGTTTCTTGGGGCGACAACCGTTTTTCCGCCAATGCCCGACACGATTTTGCCAGACATCCCCGACCACCAACCCTTCCATCTCGTCTCGGACTACGCGCCAGCGGGCGACCAGCCGCAGGCCATAGAGACCCTCGTGAAATCCTTTCTCGCTGGCCACAAGCACCAGACGCTCCTCGGCGTCACTGGCTCGGGCAAGACCTTCACGATGGCGAGTGTCATCCAGCGTCTCCAACGCCCGGCCCTCGTCATCTCGCACAACAAGACGCTCGCCGCCCAGCTTTACTCCGAGTTCAAAAACTTTTTTCCGAAGAACGCCGTCGAGTATTTCATCAGCTACTACGACTACTACCAGCCCGAGGCCTACATCCCGCAGACCGACACCTACATCGAAAAAGACTCCGCCATCAACGACGACATCGAGCGCCTGCGCATCGCTGCCAGCTCCGCGCTGCTCTCGCGCCGCGATGTCATCGTCGTCGCCAGCGTCTCTTGCATCTACGGCCTCGGCTCGCCCGACGACTTCAAAGACATGGCCATCCAGCTTCGCCCCGGTCTTCCCATGCGTCGCGACACCCTCTTAGAAAAACTCGTCGCCAACCTCTATCAGCGTAACGAAATCAAGTTTGAGCGTTGCGACTTCCGCGTGCGTGGCGACGTCGTGGACATCTACCCGGCCTACAAAGAGAACGCCCTGCGCGTAGAGTTTTGGGGCGACGAAATCGAGAGCCTGCGCGAGCTTGACCCGCTTACGGGGCGCGCTGGCGAGCGTCTTGCGCACTTCGATTTGTATCCTGCCACGCAATACATCGTCCACCCCGCTCGCATGGAAAACGCCCTCACCGCCATCCGCGCCGAGCTGGAAGAGCGGGTCGCTTATTTTGAAAAAAAAGACCGCCTGCTCGAAGCCCAGCGCATCCGTATGCGCACCGAATATGACCTCGAGCTTTTGCGCGAGACGGGCATTTGCCAAGGCGTCGAGAACTACTCCATGCACATCGGCGGACGCAAACCCGGGCAGCGCCCGTGGTGCCTGCTCGATTTTTTTCCGCAGGACTTCATCGTCTTCATTGACGAGAGCCACGTCACCTTCCCACAGATTGGCGGCATGTCGCATGGCGACCGCTCGCGCAAAGAGCGCCTCGTCGAGTTCGGTTTCCGCCTCCCCTCCGCGCTCGAGAACCGCCCGCTACGCCCCGAAGAGTTTGACGCCGCCACGGGGCAAACGCTCTTCGTCTCTGCGACGCCCGCGCCGCGCGAACTTGAGATGAGCGCCGTCGTCGCCGAGCAAATCATCCGCCCGACCGGTTTGCTCGACCCCGAGATGGAGGTGCGCCCGATAAAGGGGCAGGTGGAAGACCTCATCGGCGAAGCACGCGCCGCCGCCGAGTCGGGCGGGCGCGTGCTCGTCACCACCCTCACCAAACGCATGAGCGAAGACCTCGCCGAGTTTATGCGCGGGGCAGGGCTGCGCGTCGAATACCTGCACTCCGACATAGACGCCATCGAGCGCGTCGAAATCCTACGACGCCTACGCGAGGGACGCTTCGACGTGCTCATCGGCGTCAACCTCCTGCGCGAAGGTCTCGACCTGCCGGAGGTTTGCCTCGTAGGCATCCTCGACGCCGACAAGGAGGGCTTCTTGCGCAGCGAGACGAGCATCATCCAGACAGCGGGGCGTGCGGCGCGACACATCCACGGGCGCGTCATCCTCTACGCCGACGTGATGACCAACTCGCTCACGCGCGCACTGGCGGTGACTGCCCTGCGGCGAGAACGCCAACTCGCCCACAACAAGGCCAACGGCATCACCCCGCGCGGCGTCGAGCGCCCCGTGCAAGCGAGCCTGCTGCCTAACGACGGCGACGAGGGCGAGGACGCAAAAGCACTTGGCAATTTGTTTGCCGAAGACGGCGACACGGCGGCAGTCGTGGCGGAGTTAGAAGAGGAGATGCTACGGGCGTCCGACAACTTGGAGTTCGAGCGGGCGGCTTTGCTGCGCGACCAAATTTCGATTTTGAAGGGCGACGCAAAAGCCGGAAAAAATCAGCGCGGCTTCACTTACAAAAAAAGCCGCCGCCGCACGAAGTAGTGCCGCGCCGACGCGAACGTTGCGCCGCGCCGTCGCGTTTGCCTCAGCTGCGGTAATCGGCGTTTTCGCTGATATACTCGTGGGTGAGGTCGGAGCCGAACACCGTGGCTTCCCCTGCACCCAGACCGACGGCGATGCCGACATCTACGACGTGGCGGTGCGGCGGATACGAAATACGCGGCGCGTAAAAACCATCGGCGTCCGGCGCACTCGAATACATCTCGGCACGGCGCAGGTGCGCTACCAATTTTTCCTCGGTGGCCGGATTGAGCAGAAACACGCCGTCCGCAAAAATCTCCACGCCGCCCATGCTCACGCGCAAGCGCGAGAGGTCGGCTCCCGGCGCGACCACGCCAAGGTGTTTGCCGATTGCCTGCACAAGGCGCCCCACATTCGGGTCGTTTCCCGCCACCGCGCATTTGAAGAGCGGCGCGTTCACGACCGCTTTGCCGAGCGCACGGGCAGCGGCGGGCGCGGGCGCACCGGAAACCTTCACGCGGACGACGTGGTGGACGCCTTCGCCGTTGCGCACGATGTCTTCCGCAAGCTCACGGCAAACCTGTGTCAACGCCGCCTCGAACTCCGCCTCGTTGGGACACGGGACGTGCCCCGAGGAGAGCAACGCCACCGTGTCCGACGTGCTCGTGTCGCTATCAATGCTGATGGAGTTGAAGGTCTCGCCAGCGACCCGCGTCAACATCGGGCGCAACACTTCGCGCGGCACGGCGATGTCGGTGAGCACATAGACGAGCATGGTCGCCAAGTTCGGCTCAATCATCCCCGCGCCTTTTCCCACCGCCACGATGCTCCCGCCCCGCAAATCGGCGCGGCGGATTTTCGGATAAAGGTCGGTGGTGACAATCCCCTCGGCAGCGGTCAACGCGGTGCCCGTCTCGAGCGACTCGACGGCGCGGGGCAGCGCGGCAATCATCTCCGCAGCGGGCAAACGCCAACCGATGACGCCTGTCGAGGACGGCAGCACTTGCTCCGGCGCGAGACCGAGCAGCCGCGCCGTTTCCGAGCAAATCCGCTCGGCAGTCTCTACGCCGCCGGGCGCACAGACATTGGAGACCTTGTTGTTCACGAGTATCGCGCCGAGTGTCGCCGATGAGAGCCGATAGCGACCAACGATGACGGGCGCGCCGGGGAATGCGTTCTTGGTGAACACGGCGGCGAAGTCTCGCGTCGGTTTGTCAAGCGCGATGAGCGTGAGTGTCATTGCGGCGGGCTTGGGGGCTTCTGCCGGAGTGAAATTGAGACGTGTGACTCCGGTGCGAAAACCTTTTGGCAGGGCGGCTTGTGTGGCGAGCCAAGCGCGGTGTTCGGCGGCGGATGCGAAGTATGCGGGCGACATGAAGCCGCGCAATGTGGCGGTGGCGGTGGCGCGGGCAAAGCGAAAAATCCTGCCGCATTTTCCCGCCGCAAAAAAAGTTAAAAAAATGCTTGCGTTCTGTGGTGGAGGCGGCACAGTGCCGCGCTTCTCTTTTATGGCCTGATAGCTCAGTTGGTAGAGCAGTTGACTCTTAATCAATTGGTCCGGGGTTCGAGCCCCCGTCGGGCCACCAATTCACAACACCCGCCCTCACCGGCGGGTTTTTGTGTTTTAAGAAGAAAAGAGGGAAGGAGATGGAAGGAGGGGAAGGGAGGCGGGAAAGAGGCAGGGAAGGCGGGGAAGAGGCAGGAAAGGTGCAGGGAAGATGCGGGGAAGGCGGGGGGGGGCTTGTCCTCGGTGGTTCCGCTCGAGTCGCCCTTGCGCCCTTTTGGAGTGCCGAGGCAGAGTGTGCGGAGTTCACCTCCGCGCCCGCCGACACCGCTTTCGCGGATGCAGCCCCCCCCCCTCAGAAGCAATAAAGTGTCAGACGCTTTTTTCATTTGACTCCCGATTTTTGTCCGTCGTGGGCTGGCTGCGCACCTCACTTTTGAAGTGCCGTGGCAGAGTGTGCGGAGTTCACCTCCGCACCCGCCGACAGCATTTTCGCGGATGCACCCTCCCCAGAAGCAATAAAGTGTCAGACGCTTTTTTCCTTTGACTCCCGATTTTTGTCCGTCGTGGGCTGGCTGCGCACCTCACTTTTGAAGTGCCGTGGCAGAGTGTGCGGAGTTCACATCCGCACCCGCCGACACCGCTTTCGATGCGAAGGGAGACGCCTCATGGGGAAAAGCCACCTCCTCCTACAAAGCCCCGCTGGGGCGAGATTTTCGGGTGTCCCAGTGGCCCAATGGCAAAAATCTTTAGTCTGGCTAATTATTCGGAGAGAGGGGAGGGGAGGGTAAAAGGAGGGGGAGGGGAAGCAGGAGAGGGAAGTAGGCATCTGCCTCTCAAAAGCGCGATAAATCATGCACTTACAACTCGGACAATATTTTCCCCATTTATCGCGCTCGAATTAAAAAGGCAGCCATTTTTTCCACTTGACTTCAATGCACTTCCCGAAAATTTTTCTTCGCCCTACGTTCTGCATCGCAGGGCAAGATTGCAGCGGAGCACACCACCACCATTCGACAACCCGATAATCTCGCCCCCAGTGGCCCAATGGCAAAAATCTTTAGTCTGTCTAATTATTCGGAGAGAGGGGAGGGGGAGGTAAAAGGAGGGGGAGGGGAAGCAGGAGAGGGAAGTAGGCATCTGCCTCTCAAATGCACGATAAATCATGCACTTACAACTCGGACAATATTTGCCCCATTTATCGCGCTCGAATTAAAAGGCAGCCATTTTTTCCACTTGACTTCAATGCACTTCCCAAAAACTTTCCTTCGCCCCACGTTCTGCATCGTATGGGCAGGATTGTAGCAAAGCACAATGCCACCACCATTCGGCAATCCGATCATCTTGCCCTGTGCGGTGCTTTGTTGCAGGTGCGCCAAAAACAGCGACCTCCCCCTCTCCCTCCTTCCTCCCCCCCCCCCCACACACACCTCCCCCCTTCCAGACGCCCCCCGCCTGCCCCTCCCTCGAAACCCGACCCCACCGACCCCGCCACCCCACCGACCCCACCGACCCCGCCGACCCCACCGACCCCACCGACCCCGCCCACCCCGCCCGCCCCCCCACGAAACCTTCCTCCCGATTTGCGGTCAAAGTCTCATCCCAAAAAAACCAAAATCTTCATTATGTTTGCAGAACAAACGCCCGTTGCCTTCCCGCCCTCGCCGCAGGAATTTCTCAAGCTCACGCCGACTCAAGTGCGTGAGCAATTTCTCGTCGAACGCCTCTTCGTGCCCGACGCGCTGAAAATGCAGTTCACCAACTGTGACCGCCTCGCCGTTGGCGGTGCGGTGCCCGTGTCCGCGCCCCTGCCGCTCAAAAACAGCAAGGAGACCGGTTGCGACTTTTTCCTCGCCCGCCGCGAACTCGGCACCCTCAACATCGGCGGTGCCGGCTGGGTCGAGGTGGATGGCAACCGTTACGAGGTTGGCGTCCGCGAGTGCCTCTACGTCGGCAAAGACAGCCGCGATGTCCTCTTCGGCAGCAACGACCCCGCCAAGCCTGCCCGCTTCGCCCTGTTCAGTGCGCCGGCGCACAAAACGTTTCCCACCGCGCTCGTCACCGAGGCCGACATCAAGCCTGTCCACCTCGGCGCGTCCGGCACCTCCAACGACCGCATTATCCGCAAATGTATTTTTGCCGACGGCGTCCAAAGCTGCAACTTGGTCATGGGCTACACCTCGCTTGCCGAGGGCAGCGTCTGGAACTCCTTCCCCACGCACACGCACACGCGCCGCTCAGAAATCTACCTCTATTTCGATTTGCCCGGCGACCGCCTCGTCGCGCATTTCGCAGGCCAACCCGATGCCACCCGCCACATCTTTGTGCGCGACGAAGAGGCCGTGCTCTCGCCGCCGTGGTCGGTCCACTTCGGCTGCGGCACGGGCAACTACCGCTTCATCTGGGCGATGGCTGGCGAAAACCTCACCTACGACGACATGGACCCCGCCCCGCCGACGAGCCTGCGCTAAACCCACCAGCCACGCCGCGCCACGCACCACGCCGCCGCCCCCGCAAAACCGCCTCGCCGCAAATCTTGGGAACCCACCGCCCGTTTCCCTGTCTGCCCGCCCCGTGATAACACCAACTCTAATGTCAACACCTACGTCAAAAACAATGTCCTCAGATAACACCTCCGCCAACACAGCCACAGCCGCCCGCGCCGCCTCTACCGCCGCCCGTGCCCGCACCAATGCCAACTCCCGCGCCGTCGGTCTCGACCGCCGCCGCTTCCTCAAACAAGCCGCACTCGCCACGGGTGCCCTCGCGCTGCCGAACTTCATTCCGGCTGCCGCTCTCGGTCGCGACGGCAAAATCGCTCCCAGCAACCGCATCGTCATGGGCGGCGTCGGCTACGGCAACCGCGCTGGCTACGTCATGGGCGAGTGGTTCCTGCGCCAGCCCGAAGTCCAATTCGTCGGCGCCTGCGACGTCCGCAAAAGCCGCCGCAATGCCCTCAAAGCGCGCGTTGACCAGCACAACAAAAACACCGATTGCAAAACCTATATCGAAATGGGCGAGATGTTCGCCCGCCCCGACATTGACGCCATCGTCACCGCCACTGGCGACCGCCTCCACGCCACCGTCGCTGTCCGCGCCATGCGTGCTGGCAAAGACGTCTACAGCGAAAAACCCGCCACCATGACCATCGCCGAAGGCCAAGAACTCGTCCGCACCGCCAAGGCCTACGCCCGCGTTTATCAAGCCGGAATGCAGCGCCTCAGCGAGCGCAACTTCATCTTCTGCGAAGAACTCGTCCGCAGCGGACGTCTCGGCGAAGTCAAAACCGTCCACGCCCACCACGCCCCCTGGGGCGGCGTCCACATGAACCGCAAATGGCTCCCCGAAGAACCCCTCCCCGACCCCTCCGAAGTAGATTGGGATCGCTGGCTCGGCCCCTGCCCGTGGCGTCCCTACAACCAGCGCTACGTCACCGGCGGCTGGCATGGCCAACACGACTTTTACAACAGCGTCATCGGCGAATGGGGCTCGCACACCTTCGCATCCTGTCATGCCGCGCTCGACCTCGGCCACACCTCCCCCGTCCATTATCCATTTGTCAACAACCCCACTGCCGACGGCCTCACGATGACCTTCGCCAACGGTGCCAAGATGCGCTCCCTCCGCCAAGACACATGGGAAGATGCCACCGGCAAGAAACACCAATGGCACGGCTCCTGCGCCATCCGCTACATCGGCACAGAAGGCTGGTGCGCTACCGGCGACGGCTACTCCGCCCCCGACCTCTCAAATCCCGCCCTCCTCAACGACCTCAACAAAATCGTCCAAAACTACCTCCTCCGCACCGGACGCGAGATTGACCACGTCCGCAACTTCCTCTCCTGCGTCAAATCCCGCCGCGAGACCGCCGCCAATCCCACCATCACCCACCGCACCATGAGCGCCGTCCACTGCGGCAACCTCGCTCAATGGCTCGGGCGCGACCTCACATGGGACCCCGTCAAAGAAGAGTTCGTCAACGACCCCGAGGCCAACCGCTGCCGCTCCCGCGCCGCCCGCGAAGGCTGGCAAATCGTCTAACAAGCATCTCCGTCTCAACCAACACACCAACAAAAAAAACTATGCTCCACACCAACACACCCGACAGCGACGCCGGCCTCAACCGCCGCCGCTTCCTCAAACAAGCCGCCCTCGCCACCAGTGCGCTCGCGCTCCCCGCGTTCGTCCCCGCCGCCGCCCTCGGGCGCGACGGCAAAATCGCCCCCAGCAACCGCATCGTCATGGGCGGCGTCGGCTTCGGCGGACGCGGCAGCTACGTCATCGGCCAATGGTTCCTACGCCAACCAGAAGTCCAGTTCGTCGCCGCCTGCGACGTCCGCCGCGACCGCCGCAACGCTCTCAAAAAACGCATAGACCAGCACAACAAAAACGCCGACTGTAAGGCATACGTTGACATGGACGAAGTCTTCGCCCGCCCCGACATAGACGCCGTCGTCGTTGTCACTGGCGACCGCCTCCACGCCACCGCCGCCATCCGCGCCATGCGCGCAGGCAAAGACATCTACAGCGAAAAACCCGCCACGATGACCATCGCCGAAGGCCAAGAACTCGTCCGCACCGCCAAAACCTACGCCCGCGTTTATCAAGCCGGAATGCAACGCCTCACCGAACGCAACTTCGTCTTCTGCGAAGAACTCGTCCGCAGCGGACGCCTCGGCGAAGTCAAAACCGTCCACGCCCACCACTGGCTCCCCGGCTTCGGCGTCAACATCCGCAACCCGTGGAAACCCGAAGAAAAATACGACCCCGCCGAAATTGACTGGGACCGCTGGCTCGGCCCCTGCCCATGGCGCCCCTACAACAAACACTACGTCCGCGGCGGCTGGTATGGCGAACACGACTTCTCCACAGGCGTCATCGGCGGCTGGGGCTCACACACATTCGCATCATGTCAAGCCGCAGTTGACCTCGGCGACACCTCCCCCGTCCACTACCCATACGTCAAAAGCACCACCGCCGACGGCCTCACAATGACCTTCGCCAACGGCACCAAAATGCGCTCCCTCGGCCAAGACACATGGAAAGACGCTGCTGGCAAAACCCACAAATGGCGCGGCTCCTGCGCCGTCCGCTACATCGGCACAGAAGGCTGGTGCGCCACTGGCGACGGCTACTCCGCCCCCGACCTCTCAAATCCAGCCCTCCTCAACGACCTCAACAAAGTCGTCCAAAACTACCTCCTCCGCACAGGGCGCGAGCTTGACCACGTCCGCAACTTCCTCTCCTGCGTCAAATCCCGCCGCGAGACTGCTGCCAACCCCACCCTCACCCACCGCACCATGAGCACCGTCCACTGCGCCAACCTCGCCCAATGGCTCAAACGCGACCTCACATGGGACCCCATCAAAGAAGAGTTCGTCAACGACCCCGAAGCCAACCGCTGCCGCTCCCGCGCCGTCCGCGAAGGCTGGCAAATCGTCTAACCAATCACCAACAACCAACAACAATCACCAACAACCAAACCAACAACCAACCAAACCAAGTCCACAACGTCCACAACGTCCACTAAGTCCACAACGTCCACAATCAACCAACAACCAACAACCAACAACAACACTCACAGCATAACAACCGCATAACAGCACATAACAGCACACAACAAACATGAAGCTCTTCACAAACACCAAAAAAACCGCCTTCGCGCTCACCGCTGCGTTCGCCCTAACCGCTGCCGCCGTCGGCACTGCAACCGCCGCTGGCTCCGCCGCCGGCGTGACCGAGGCCTCGCTCATCAAGACCCTCGCCTCGGCGACCGCCACCGACAACGACAAAGTCACCGCAGCCCAAGACCTCGGCCACATCGGCACACCTGCCGCCATTGCCCCCTTGGTCGCCCTCCTCAACAGTGACAAAGCGCACCTGCGCCACGCCGCCCGCTACGCCCTCGAGAACAACCCCTCGCCAACAATCGAAGACGTCCTCCTCGACGCCGCTTTCCGCCTGACCGGCCCCGCCCGCGTCGGCGTCATCCAATCCCTCGGCAACCGAGGCACCGACAAATCCGTCCCCCTCCTCGCCAAACTGGCACCCGACACCGCTGACGCCGCCGCTGCCACCGCCGCCACAACCTCCCTCTCCAAAATCGCCACACCCGCCGCCCTCGCCGCCCTCGCGCCCGGCCTCGGCAAATGTCCCATCGCCGCCGCCGCATACCTCCGCGCCGCCGACCGCCTCGCCGCCAGAGTAAGCGGTCGCCATGCCGCCAAATACTACCTCGAACTCTTTGGCAGAAAGGACATCCCTTACCCCGTCAAAGAAGGTGCCCTACGCGGTGTCATACTCACCCACCCAGTCGAAACTGCCCTCCCTATTTGGGAAACAGCCATCAGCAGCACCGACGCCAACGACGTTGACGCTGCCCTGCGCGTCGTCACCGAATTTCCCAAAGACCTCCGCGCCACCGCGACCAAAGGATTTGGCGAAGTCTTCCTCAAATTACCCGCTGCAACCCAAATCCGCCTCGCCGAAGTCCTCGCTGTTCGCGGCGACGAGAACGCAGAGGGTTTCTTTAGCATTCTCCTCAACCGACCCGTCACTCCCGACAACGAAGCCGTCCGCTTCGCCGCCGCTCGTGCCCTCGTCTCCCTCGGAAAACCCGAACGCGCCGAAAACGTCTTCAACCGTCTTCTCGCCAGCAAAAACGCCGGTATCGCCGGTGCCGCCCGTGAAGCCCTCCGCGGCCTCTCCTACCAGACACCCGCCGCCGAAGCTGCTGCCGGTTTCAAATCCCTCTTCAACGGCAAAGACCTCACCGAATGGCGTGGTGGCGACGGCTGGTGGAGCGTCAGCAACGGCATCCTAACCGCCGAAAGCACCGCCGAAAAACCCTGCAAAAAGAACAGCCACCTAATCTGGAACGGCGGCGAAAAAGGCGACTTTGAACTCCGTGCCGAGTTTCGTCTAAGCCGCTCTGCCAACTCCGGCATCCAATTCCGTGCCGAAGACAAAAACGCCGACACCAGTTACCAAGCCGACATGAACGGCACCGGCGAATACATTGGTTTCCTCTACCACCCGGGCTTCCACTTAGTTGGCCAACGCGGTGCCAGAGTCGTCCTCCAAGGCAAAAACAAAGGCGGGATAAAAACCACCCCCTTCATTGACTCCAAACTACTCCTCCAGCACATCTACAAAGTCGGCACCTGGGCGGAATACAAAATCGTAGCCAAAGGCAACCACATCTCTCTCTACGTCAACGGCATCAAAACCAACGACTTAGTTGACTTCCGTCCCAATGCTCCAGCCAAAGGCGTCATCACCCTCCAAATGCACGCCGGTCCCCCCATGAAAATCGAATACCGCAACCTCCGCATCCGCGACCTGTAATGTAGGACAGGCATTCCTGCCTGTCGTGCGCCGTCAGCCAAAGTCGCTCGAACAACACTATAGGACTTATAGGTCGCATAAGACCTATAGGTCCTATAAGTCTTATAAGACCTATACGCCCTATGCGCCCTATACGTCCTATAAGACCTATAGCCCCACATGCCACCCCTGCTCCCCAATGCCGCCTCCCCGCCGGAACTTCCCCTACCACCAACGGTCTCCTTGCCACCGCCACCGCCACCGCCACCGCCACCGCCACCGCCAATGTTCACAAACTACACCTCCCCAAAAATGCTTCTCGCCGCCGTGTTTTGCATGAGCGGCTTGCTGTCCGCTACCGCCAACGCCCAAAGCCACGACACCGCCGCCAGCACCACCGTCGTTTCTGCCGCCGTCGCCGCCGACCGGGCGCGCAACATCCGGCTCCCGCTAAACGATACGCATTACCGACGGACAAAGGGATTTGTCGAAGACATTCCGCTCGCGCCCTACGTCCACGCCTCGACGGCTGCGCACGAGGCGTTTCGCGATATTAAGTTTGCCGTGCGAATTCACTGGGGCGTCTATGCCCTCAAAGAAAACCACCGTGCTTCGTGGAATTTTATTTTCAAACTGCGCAACCCCGAAAAACAGAAATACCAACAACTCTACAAAACATGGAACCCGTCCGGCTTTGACGCCGAAGAATGGATGCAATTTTTCGAGCGCAGCGGAATTCGCTGTGTCGCTTTTACGACAAAACACCACGACGGCTTTTCGATGTTTCACACAAAAACGCACGTCAAAAAACGCATCAATTACACAGCCGAAAAAAAGCCGATTATAGAAGATTGCGACCTCGCTTACAGCATTGAAGACACGCCCTTCAAACGCGATGTCACACGCGAAATTTGCGATGCCGCCCGACGTCACAATATAAAAATAGACCTCTATTTCTCGCACCCCGATTGGTATGACGCCGACTTCCGCCCCTACGCACGTCACCCGTTTGCCACGCCTGCGTTCCGCGACGGCAAAGGCGATTTTGGCGGCGAAGGCGAACGTTTTGGCAAAGGGCGCAATGCTTTTGCCATTGTTGGCCCCGAACGCGATGCGGCGGCGACAGCCCGCCTCGTTGCCCGCCACCGCGAACAACTGCGCGAATTACTAACGAATTACGGCAAGATTGATATGCTTTGCCTCGACCAATGGATGGGTTCGGACATCTGGCCGCAAATGCGCGAAACATTTTTAGAACTTCGCAAACTTCAGCCCGACATAATGTTTCGCTGTCGCGGCATCGGAAATTACGGCGATTATTACACACCAGAAGGTTTCGTGCCGGGCGCAAAAGAAAATACAAATATGCCATGGATGACCATTTTCGCACTCGGTCGCTATTGGGACTACGAGCCAGACGCAAATCGCTACAAGGGAACAGGTTGGATTGTCGGAAACATCGTGGACTGCGCCGCAAAAGGCGGAAGTTTCATGGTCGGCATCGGCCCCGACGCCAACGGCAAATTTCACCCGACTGCGATAGAACAAGTAGAAGGCGCAGGCAAATGGCTGCGCGTCAACGGAGAAGCTATCTACAACACGCGAGCACGAAAAGACTGGAAAGAAGGCAACGATAAAGATTGGAAAGAACCCGCCACCGCAAAAGGCGTCGCCGTGCGCTATACACAAACCAAAGACGGCACCCGCATTTTTGCATTTATCCGAAAATGGCCACAAAATAACGAATTGGTTTTAACGACCATCCAGCCACGCGCCAAC
>JAITPT010000228.1 GCA_031289285.1 Puniceicoccales bacterium | reverse complement strand
ACGGGACGCGGGCGCGGGGGTGGCATTTTCACGGGACTAAAGTCCCGTGCTACCGACATTTCGTCCCTACGGGACGGAAGATGCACCAACCCAAATTTATTTTTGGGAGTGACCAGATGTTGGTGGTGGTGTTCAGATGTGTGTGTGCCGCTACAATTTTGTGAGTGTGCCGCAAGAGAAATGAGCATGAACTGCATCGCAGTCAAGTGCAAAAAATGGCTGCCTTTTAATTTGAGCGCGATAAATGGGGCAAATATTGTCCGAGTTGTAAGTGCATGATTTGTCGTGCATTTAAGATGTAGATGCCTACTTCCCTCTCCCGCCCCCCCCGCATCCACCTCTTCCAAGCTCCAAATAATTAAACATACTAAAGATTTTGCCATTGGGCAGTCGGGGCACCCGATAATCTCGCCCCAGCGGGGCTTTGTTGCAGGGGCGTGGCTGACCGGAGGTTTCGCTGCGCTACACCTCCGGTTATGCACATCTCGCCCCATGCGGGGCTGGATGCGTCCCTCTTTTCTTCTCTCTTCTTTCTCCTTTCTTCTTTCTCCTTTCTCCTCTTTTCTCTCTTTTTTTCTTTTTTCTTTTTTTATGCTTCGCGGAAAATTCGGACGGCGGCTTCGATTGATTTTTCGGGGTCGCGGGTGAGTGAATATTCGTGGCCTATATAACCGCGGAAACCTGTTTTACGAATGGCACGTGCTACTGCGGCATAGTTGACTTCGTTGTCGTCGTTGGGTTCAAACTCTCCGTGAGTTGGCACACCAGCAGTGTGGTAGTGACCGATGTATTGGTAGTTGGCGCGAATCGTGCGGATGATGTTTCCCTCCATGATTTGCATGTGATAAATATCGTAGAGAAGTTTGAAACGCTCCGAGCCGACACGCTTCGCCAATTCGACTCCCCATGCCGTGTGGTCGGCTTGATAACCGGGCTGGTTGACCGTGCTGTTTAGAAGTTCCATAACAAGCGTGACTTTTGCTTTTTCGGCGATAGGCGCGAGCGTGCGCAGGGCCTCCGCACAAGCCTCTAAACCCTCCTCGTCGGATTGCCCCTTGTTGCGACGTCCAGAAAAACAAATGATGTTTGGCACACCGAGCTTTGCACAGGCCTCGATGGCGCGTGTTTCGGTGGCAATATAGCGGGCGTGGTTGGCGCGTTTGTTGTAGCCGTCCATCACGCGGGTCGCCCCGTGAGCGAGCGAACAGCCAATGCCAAGTTTTTGCCAAAACGGCACTCTCCCAATGTGCAACAAATCGAGCGCGGGCGCACCGATGCGTTTCAAGACGCTGGCAAACTCCTCGGGCGTCAATTTGCCACGGTGGTCGGGGCTGGCGGCTTGCAAAAACGAGCCGGATGTGTCGGCGGGTGTTTTGGCGTCGGCGATTGCGGCAGCGACGGCGGTGGTTGTTGCGCCAGCGGCGAGCGCGGCGGTTTGGAGGAAGTGACGGCGGTTCATGGAGGAAAAAGTGGTGGTGAAAGGCGGTGGTGAAAGACGGTGGTGAAAGGCGGTGGTGAAAAAGCGGAAAAGTTCGAGGGTTCGGGCGAGGGCGCGACGCTGTTGTTCTGCGGTGGGCTTGTCAACTCCGCCTGCTATCCGCCGAAAGTGCGACGGCGCGGATGCGGCGCAGTATCTCGCGCAGGCGTTCGCGTGGGCACCCGAAGTTAAGCCGCACGAAACCCGGTTCGCCGAAGTCTGCGCCGTTGCCAAGGCCGACGCCGCCCGCCTCAAAGGTTTTCACGGGGTCGGCGAAACCGAGGGCGCGGACATCGAGCCACGCCAAGTAGGTCGCCTGTGGGCGTTGGGCAATCGTGACGCCCGGTGTGTCGGCAATCTCGGCGGCGACGAGCGCGAGGTTGCCGCGCAGGTATTCGAGCAGTTCGAGACGCCACGGTTCGCCCTCTGAGTAGGCGGCTTCGAGTGCGACAAATCCAAACACGTTCACCTCGTTGGCGACGCCCGCCAGTGCGCGGCGGAAACGTTGGCGCAAGCTGGAGTCGGGGATGACTGCGTAGCCGCACAGTAGGCCGGCGGTGTTGTAGGTCTTGCTCGCAGCAAAAAGGACGGCGCTGGTTTGCGCCACTTTTTCGCCGAGCGTGCCGTAGGTGATGTGCTTCGCTGCGGGGTCGAGCACGAGGTCGCAGTGAATTTCGTCGGAGCAAACCGTTATCCCGTGTCGCTCCGCAAACGCCGCGACGCCCTCCAGCTCCGCCCGCTCAAAAACGCGCCCCAGCGGGTTGTAGGGGTTGCAGAGCAAAAACACTTTTGCCTGCGTCTCTGCGGCTGCGGCGTCGAGCGCGTCGAAGTCAAAAGTCCAACATCCGTTTTGAAAAATCATCGGCACGCGTTTTGCGATGCGCCCCGAGAGCGCGGGCGAGCTGAGGAAAGGCGGATAGACGGGCGTCGTGCTGATGACGCTGGCGCCTGCCTCGCCGACGGCGCGGATGATGCCGTGGAGGCTGGGCACGACAGCGGGCGTGAACACGATCCACTCGGGGTCAACCTTCCAGCCGTGCTGCCGCTCCAAGTAGGCGAGCACGGCGTCGAGCGTGCTTTGTTTGGCGGTAGCGTAGCCCAAAATGGGGTGTTCGAGGCGGCGGCGCAAAGCCTCCCTCACGCACGGCGGGCTGGCGAAATCCATGTCGGCAACCCACGCGGGGATGACGTCGGTGTTTTCGTAGCGACGCCATTTGATAGAGTCTGTGCCGGAGCGTTCTGGGCAAAAATCGAAGTCGAAAGGCATGTGCGTATTTGGCGCAAACTGCCCGCAATCGGCAAGACGAATGAGGGCGGATGAAGGCGGAAATGATTTGCGGCGCGGGTCTATTTTCCGCCGAGGGCGGCGTTGAGCGAGTCGCTGAGGAGGCGCGGCCAGAAGCCGACGGCGAGCGAGGCGGCGAGCAACAAACCGACGGTCAGCCGCTCCGCCCAATTCATCTCGCGGATGTCTGCAGCCGCTTTTTTGACCGCCTCCGACTCCTCGCCGAGGAAGACCGCCGCGAAGGCCCGCAGCATATAGACGGCCACGAGCACAACGCCCGCCGCCGCGAGGGCGATTTGCCACGCGGGCAATTTCGCGAGGGCGGTCAACACGCCAAGTTCGCCCCAAAAGTTTGCAAAGCCGGGCAGCCCGATGCTCGCCATCGTCGCCGCCGCAAAGAACGCCGCCAGCACGGGTGCGCGTTTCGCGAGGCCGCCGTTCTCGTGGATTTCCAAGGTGTGCGTGCGCCGCGAGACGTAGCGCGTGAGCGCAAACAAAGCCGCCACCGAGAGGCCGTGCGCAAACATCAAAAGCACCGCCGCGCCCGCGCCCGCCGCCGCAGTGTTTGCCGCGCCCGCCACCGCAGGTTTGCCCAGCGAGATTGCGTAGATGCCGAGGAAACACAGCCCCGTCTGCGCCACCGAAGCGTAGGCGACCAGCTCCTTCAAATGCCGTTGGCCGAGGGCGGCGAAACCCACGATGAGGACGTTGCCCAGCGCGAGCCAAAACAGCCAGGGTGCCCACGCCGCCAGCCCCGCAGGCGCGAGCGGCGCGGCGATTTGGATAAGCCCGTAAAGACCGAAGGTTTTCAAAACGCCCGCGTGAAGCATCGAGACCGGCGCGGGTGCCTCCGTGTAGGCCGAGGGCGCCCACGAGTGGAAGGGGAACAGCGCCGCCAAAATCCCGAAGCCCGCGAGCAACAGCCCGAAGACCCACGAGGAGACGGCGGGCGCGAGCGGCGCGGCGGCAAGGGCGGTTTTCAGCGCGGCGAGATGGAAGGTGCCCGCGCCACTTTTGACAACGAGCAGCACAGCACCCGCCAACGCGAGCATCGCGCCGATAGTGAGGTAAACCGCCATCTGGATTGCCGCAGTGCGCCGCCCGATGCCCCCCCATTGCAAGATGAGGATGAACGCAGGGACGAGCGCGAGTTCGTAGAAAAAGTGGAAGAAAAAAATGTCAACCGAGGCAAACACACCGAGTGCCCCCGCAAGCATAAAAAGGAGCAAACCGAGGTAGGCGTGGCGGTGCGCAGGCGCGTCGCGTTGCAAGGCTTGGAGGCCAGCAGCGAAACCGACGATGGCCGCCAACACAAAAAGCGGCAACGAGACACCGTTGACGCCGAGGGCGAGCGAGACGCCCAGCGACGCGATGCCCAGCGGCAAAGTAGTCGTAGCGGCGTAGCCCGTGGCAGGGTCGGCGAGCGCGGAAAAGTTTGCCCAGAGGAGACCCGCAGAGACACAGGGCACGGCAAAGCCCGCCAGCGCAAGAAGTGCCTGAAGGCGCACAGGGACGTGCCTGCCGGACACGACAAGGAGCAAGCCAGCGACGAGCGGCGCAGCAATGGCGGCGGGAAGTAGCAATTCGGAGTCGGGCATTGGCGGTGAGGGCGCGAGCGTCGCCAAAGGGCGGTTTGCGGGCAACGAAAAACAGGCTGTTTCCATGACGAGGCACGGCGGAGCGCAGGGCTGGGCGCGGGGAGGCGAGCGGGGTTGGGGAAAAGAAGATTGAGCAGCGGGCGCGGCGGCGTTAGCACTGCGCGACCATGCCGGAAAGAGGTTTTTTTATCACTTTTGAAGGGGGCGAGGGGGCGGGGAAAACCACCCAAATCGCGCTGTTTGCCGAACGTCTCCGCGCAGAGGGACGAGCGGTGCGCGTCGTGCGCGAACCCGGCGGAACCGCCTTGGGCGAAGAGGTGCGCGGCATCCTCAAACACGCGCCCTACGGCGACTCCCTCGACGACCGCGCAGAGATGCTGCTCTTCGCGGCGAGTCGCGCCCAGCTTGTCGCCGAGGTGATACGCCCCGCGCTCGAAGCGGGCGAAACGGTGATTTGCGACCGCTTCGCCGACTCGACCCTCGCCTACCAAGGGCGCGGGCGCGGTTTGCCGGAAGATGTCATCGCGGTGGTGAACAACTTCGCTACGGGGTCGCTTGTGCCGGAGTTGACCGTCCTGCTCGATTTGCCAGCGACGGAGGGTTTGGCGCGGGCGCACAAACGCGCCGCCGAAGCACACCGCGACCGCATGGAGACCCTCGGCAGTGCTTTTTACGAACGTGTCCGCACCGCTTACCTCGAAATGGCACAGCGTGACCCGACGCGTTTTTTTGTCGTGGACGCCCGTCTCCCCGCCGCAGAAATCGCCGAGAAAATCTGGGCACGAGCAGGCAAAAGATAGCGGGGCAAAGGACGGCGGATGTTGTAAGGGAGAGGGAGGGGAGGTAGGGGCAAAAAGAGGGTGAGCTGGTAAAACCAGCTCACCCGTTTTTTATTTTCCCGAGGGGGGATTGTTCCCGCGATTACCGCCGGACGGTCTGCCAGTCGTGCTGGGACCATTGGGCGGACGCGGATTTGATGTTTTATTCATGTTTAGTTTTTTCTTTTTTCTGTTTGCGTTCGGACGTCTGGTTTCAGGTGTCGCTAAAAAAAACGAAAACAAAGTGACACCCTGCCCTCGTGGGGTGTTCGTGTCAACCGAAAAACCCTATCATCGCGGGGTGAACATGATTCCCTTCATTGCTGCCCGCTTGCGCGAATTACGCGCAAGGCATCTGTTCACGCAAGAGCAGGTCGCGGGTGCGGCGGGAATTGGCTACAAGTATTATCAATTGTTGGAGTCGGGACGAAAAAAACAGATTTGGGTCGAGACTGTGAACCGATTGGCAGCGGTCTTCCAAATAGAATTGCATGAATTTTTTGCACCTGAATTGGCAGCGAAACCCAAGTACCTTCCCTCTTCGCCCAAAATCGCGTGTCCACCCGCGCATGAAAAAACCGCATAAAACCATGCGTAAACGCGCAATCTCCTTTCCGTCTCCTTAAAAAGTGCCAGACGCTTTTTTACTTGCACTCGAGTTTTTCCATGACACGTAATCAAAAAAACAACAGTTCGACGAAACAGGTCGCGCAAGATTTTGAGACGGACTCCATTTGCATTTTCTCGACGCGCACCTTGCAGCGCCTCAATAAAGTGCCAGACGCTTTTTCACTTGCACTCGAGTTTTTCCATGACACGTAATCCAAAAAATAACAGTTCGACGAAAAGGGTCGCGCAAGATTTTGAGACGGACTCCATTTGCATTTTCTCGACGCGCACCTTGCGCCGCCTCAATAAAGTGCCAGACGCTTTTTCACTTGCACTCGAATTTTTCCATGACACGTAATCAAAAAAACAACAGTTCGACGAAACGGGTCGTGCAAGATTTTGAGACGGACTCCATTTGCACTTTCCCGACGCGCACCTTGCAGCGCATCAATAAAGTGCCAGACGCTTTTTCACTTGCACTCAAGTTTTTCTATGACACGTAATCCAAAA
>JAITPT010000217.1 GCA_031289285.1 Puniceicoccales bacterium | reverse complement strand
GCGTGGCGCAAGCAAATGCTGCGCCGAATGGGCGATGTCTCGGAGTTCATGAAGACCTTCAAGCAGCGGTTCTCCATCTGGTATAACCGCACGCACGAGCGTTTTGGGACACTCTGGTCAGAGCGGTTTTCGAGCACTCTTGTGCAGGCCGACAAGTTTTTTGCGATGGAAAGTGCCGCCGCCTACATTGACCTGAACCCCGTCCGAGCGCGTCTCGTCGCAGACCCGAAAGACTATCGCTGGTGCGGTTACGCGGAGGCGGTGGCGACGGGCAGCAAGGGCACGATGCGCCGCAATTTGCGCTACGCGATTTCCTCGGATAACCTCAGCGACGAGGAGATGCTCGATACCTACCGCGTCGTGTTGTTTGGCAAGGGTGCGACGGCGAAACGCGGCGACTCCTCCGCCGCCCGCATTGCCCCCGAAGCCGCCCAAGCGGTTGCTGCTTCTGGCGGGAAACTTTCCCGCTCGGAGCGTCTGCTCACGAAGGCTACGCAGTTCACACGTGGCGGTGCCATTGGTGACACTGCGTTTGTGGGCGCAATCTTGGCGCAATACACCCGCGAGACCAACCGCCGCCTTGGCTGCAAGCCCATCCCGTTTGCCGACGCAGACGCGGAAATTTCCGCCGATTGGCCGAAAGGTCTCTGCGTCCTGCGTCGCCGCAAACACTGAGCTTCGAGCCAACCGAGCCGATATAGTCTTCCGCCGCCTATTTCGTCTCCACCTTCTCTTTCATGGCACTGACATTTCTTCCGTCCTTCTTTCCCCCCCCCCCAATTTCCTAAAAATCTATCGTCCCTTTGCTGCCTGCGCAATTGCCCTTGCGACTGCGTTGCGGATGCTTTGCCCTGTCTCAGAGCAGCACCATCAAAACGTCACCGAAGATGCGCAGCGAAATCCTCCCGCGACAAACTTTCTCCAAAACCACGAAATTTTCTTCTCATTCGTTTTTTCTCTTTCTTTAGCCGGGTAAAAAAACAAGAAACGCCCCAACAGCACCATCGCAAAAAATCTCGCGAATCTCACGCATTTCACTCGTTTTCTCCTGTTTCGCTCCGATTTTTTACATAATAGCAAATTTAATCCTTTTCTCCCCATTTTTTCTTTAGCCTGGTAAAAAAATTACAGACGACTTTCTTTAGCCTGGTAAAAAAATGTGTGCGCCGGCCACGCTGCGCCTGCTTGGTGTTTTCCCGTTGCCAAAATTGCGGGCGTTGGTGTGCTGAGACGCCCGTATTTCCGCTTCCACTCATGTCCACCGAACTCATTTCGCCAAAGTCATTCGCAGGACGCCCGTCCGCTTGTTTTCCGCCAAAAGTCAACGCACTTAGACGCGCCGCTTGGACACGCTTCTGCCAACTCCCGCTCCCGAAAAAACACGACGAGGCATGGCGCTTCGCAAACACCGCCGCACACCGCGTCAATGGTTTCCACGCCGCGCCACCCGTCGCCAACTTCTCGCCGCCGCCCGATTTCCTCCCCAACGCCGCCGCCCGTTTCGTCTTCGCCAACGGCCACCTCATCTCAAAAACGCTCCCCACCCAGCACCCCTCCCAGCATCCCACCCAGCTCACCGCCGCCACCCAGCATCCCACCCAGCACCCCACCCAGCATCCCACCCAGCTCGCCGCCCAGCTCGCCACTCAGCATCCCGCCCAACTCGCCGCCGCCCGGCCCCCTGCATGGCGCGAGACCTTCTTTGCGGGCACACTCGCCGACGCCGCCAAATCCTACCCCGACCTGCTCGAGCAATTCCTCTTCGACGCCACCCAGCCCGACCCGCTCGGCGGCGATAAATTCCTCACCCTCCACCAAGCCTGTCTCCAGCCCGAAAGCGGTGTCGCACTCATCGTCCCCGATGGCTGCGAAGTCGCCGCGCCCATTGTCATTGTCCACTGTCTCAGCGGGCGCGATGCCGCCATTTTCCCGCGCACACTCGTTATCGCTGGGGCAAACTCCTGCCTGACCGTCGCCGAGTTTTACATCTCCACTCCCACCAGCGACCATGCCACATCCCCCGCGTCCGCGTCTGCGTCTGCGTCCGCCCCTGCGCTCGCCATCGCGGGTGCCTCTATCCACGCGGGCACTGGCGCGAAAATCACTCGCGTTGTCGCTCAAAACTGGGGTGCGGGCGTCCACTCGCACCAGTTTGAGCGCATCTATGCGGCGCGAGATAGTGCGGTGACAAGTGTCTCGCTCAACCTCGGCGGCAAACATGCGCGCTTTGAAAACTCTGCTGACCTCCTCGGCTCGGGTGCCGACGCGCGCCTCTACGGCCTGACCGTCGCCAGCGGCGAACAGGAGTTTGACCAGCGCACGCTCCAGACGCACAAGGCGGGCGGTGCCGTCTCTGACCTGCTCTACAAAAACGCGCTGCTCGACGGCGCGCACACCATTTTTTCCGGCCTCATCCGTGTCGAGCCGGGTGCCCAAAAAACCGACGCCTACCAGACCAACCGCAACCTCATCCTCTCGCCCGACGCCAAGGCCGACGCCCTCCCGGGCCTGCTCATCGAGGCCAACGACGTCAAATGCTCGCACGGCGCGACCTGTAGCGAGATTGACCCCGACGAGATGTTTTACCTGTTGGCGCGGGGCATTCCGGCGGAGGTCGCGCAGGAGTTACTCGTCTTCGGTTTTCTCGAGGAAATCATCGCGAAAGTCGGCGACTCGCAAATCGCCGACGCCCTCCGTGCCCTCGTTCGCGCCAAACTCGCGGCGCACCCCAAGCACTAAGCACCACGACCGAGCACCACGACCGAGCACTAAGCACCACGACTGAGCACCACGCCGAGAGCACCGAACTCCTGAACCCATGAAAATCTATTTTATCGGAATCTGCGGAACCGCGATGGGCAACGCCGCGCTGCTCATGCGTGCGCTTGGCCACGAAGTCTGCGGCGCAGACACTGGCGTCTATCCGCCGATGTCGGACATGCTCCGCGACGCTGGCGTCGAAGTCCTCGGCGGCTGGGATGTCGCCCGCCTCGCCGCGCTTGCGCCCGCCCTTGTCGTCGTTGGCAACGCCGTCTCGCGCGGCCACCCAGAGGTCGAGTGGCTGCTGGAAACTCGTGCCATCCCCTTTGTCTCGCTGCCGGAGCTACTGCGGACGCAGCTTCTCTGCCGCCGCCGCAACATCGTCGTCGCGGGCACACACGGCAAAACGACGACCACCTGCCTCGCTGCCGCGCTGCTCCGCGCTAACGGGTGCGACCCGGGCTGGCTCGTTGGCGGCGTCCCGCGCGACCTCCCAAGCGGTGCTGCGCCCGGGCGCGACGGCGGCACCTTCGTCATTGAGGGCGACGAATACGACACCGCGTTTTTCGACAAACGCAGCAAGTTCATCCAATACCTCCCCGATGTGCTCGTCCTTAACAACATCGAGTTTGACCACGCTGACATCTTCCGCGACCTCGAGGATGTGCTGCGGACGTTCACGCACCTCACCCGCCTCGTGCCGCGCAACGGCGTGATTATCGCCAACGGCGACGACGCCAACGTCGAGCGCGTCTTGGCCGGCGTGACGTGGTGCCCCGTCGTGCGGGTCGGCGTGGGCGCGGGAAACGAAACGGAAAACCGCACGGGCGCGGGCGCGGGAAACGACATGCGCATCGTTGACTTTTCGGAGAACGCCGCTGGTGCGTCGTTCCGGCTTTTGTGGCATGGCGAGCTGTGGGGCGAAGTGCGCTGGAGCTTGCCGGGATTGTTCAACGCCAGAAACGCCGCAATGGCCGCCACCGCCGTCGCCGTCGCAATGGCACCGCCGCCGTCGCCGTCGCTGCCGTCCACCCCGCTGCCCACGCCGCTGTCCACATCGTCCGCGCCGTCCACATCGTCCACGCCGTCGCTGCCAGACCTCTCGGTCTTCGCGGCTTTCCAAGGCGTGAAACGCCGCCAAGAACAACACGCTGCTGCTGCTGGGCTGGTCGTGCTCGAAGACTTCGGGCACCACCCCACGGCGTTGGCGCTCACGCTCGAATCGCTACGGCGGCGTTATCCGCGCCACCGTTTGCATGCCGCGTTTGAGCCGCGCAGCAACACCGCGACACGCCGCATTTTGCAGGACGCCTTTTGCGACGCCCTCGCCGTCGCCGACGCCGTGTGGCTTGCGCCTGTCCACAGGGGAGAAAAAATCCCTGCTGACGGGCGTTTCGACACTGCCGCTGTGGCGGCTGCGTTGCGTGTGCGGGGCAGCGAGGCGTTTGTGGCGGAGAGTTGCGACGCCTTGTTTGATGCGCTGGCGGGCGCGGTTTTGCCGGCTGTGCCGGAGTCGCCGTGTGTGGTGGTGTTTTTTTCCAACGGCGACTTCGGCGGTGTCATCCGACGCTTTGTCGGTGCCGCTCGTGGTGGTGAAGGTGCGGGGGATGCGGGTGGTGCGGGGGACGCGGGGGATGCGGGAGACGAACGAATTTAACCACAAAGGTCACAAAGGTTTCACAAAGGGCACAAAGAAAAACTTCAAATCCCAACCCTGAAATCCCAATCCTGAAATCCGAAATCCCAAATCCCAAATTTGAAATTTCAGATCTCAAATTCTCCGAACCTCCTTTGTGTCCTTTGTGAAACCTTTGTGACCCTTGTGTTAAAAAAAACGCCACCCACCGTCGCGTCGCCACCCACCGCGCCGCGCCGCCCGCTCACCGCGCCCCGTGCCGCCCCGTGCGCTCTACTCGTCCCCTGCGTCTGCGCCGTCCGCGTCTGCGCCCACCGCTTTGCTTTTTGCGGCTTTGGCTTTGGTCGCGGTGGCCTTGGGCAAGGCGACGGGGATGTCCACGTCGTGCGGGTGGTTGCGCTTCTCTTTCACCAACCGGTGACGGCGGCGCACCTGCCGCGTGAGCTTTTCGCCCAGCGTGTCTATGGATTTATAGAGGTCGTCGGACTCGACGCTCACCACGATAGACGGGCCGCGTAGCTCGACCTGCGCCTTCGCCACGTATTCTTTCACGTGTGCGTGAGAGGGCTGGTATTTCAACTCAACGTTGATGCGGATGATGTGCTCATTGTGCTTGAGCACTTTTGCCAGCTTGCCGTTCACGTGCTCTTTCAACGCTTCGGTAAGTTCAAGGTTCAGACCGGAGATTCGGATTGTATCGCTGTTCGCCATGACGGGTGTTCTTTTTTTGGGGGGGAGTTGCGCCTTGTCGCGGGGGCTTTTCCCGCACGGGTCGGCCCCGTGTCATTCCTGAAAAAGCCTCGCCAAAGCCCCGACACAGTGCGCCGCCCTACCTCCCGCTTCAACCTCAAAAAAAATGTTTCTCAAACTTGACAATTCCGCCGCTACCGCCAGTCTCAACCCCTGCTTTTCTTTCCTACCACCTCACTACTTTTTTTAACAACGCACAAAAAAAACCATGTCCAAATTGCCCCTCTCTTTGCTTGTCGCGGGCGCGACATTGCTTGCAAACCAAGCCTTCTCGGCTGCCTATCTTGACGCGTCGTTCTATCCGAACGACACGTATTTCCCTTACACGGGAAGCAGTGCCCTCGCCAACTTCCCTGGCCAGTGGCACCTCGAGAACCTCGCGCCCTCCAGCGTCGGCACAGCGACTGGCACCGTGAGCGGCACCAACGCCGGCCTCGACGTCAACATCGTCGGCGCATGGCGCATGGGCGTCGTCGGCAAGAACGTCGTCATCGGCATCGTGGACGACGGCATAGAGGGCGACCACGAGGACTTGGCGCCCAACTACCGCGCCGACCTCAGCAAAATGTTTTCCTCAAGCGCCGCCCTCGCCGCGCTTCCCCAGCGCCCCTACCAGCAGACCGACAACCACGGCACCGCCGTCGCGGGCGTCGCCGCTGCACGCGGCGGGAACGGCATCGGCGGCACGGGTGCCGCGCCCTATGCCCAGCTCGCGGGCGGACGCATCAGCCCCGCCGACAGTGCCGACGACCCACATGCCTCCACCCTCGACTTCGTCAACGCCTTTCTCTGGAAAATCGGGACAGATGATGCCCCGCAGTATAAGAGCGGCATGAACTACGACCCGCTCACCAACACCCTCGTCGCCTACACCGGCGAGGCCGAGGTCCACATCTCCAACAACAGCTACAGTGCGAACTTGCCATTCCAAGGTCAGGTCACTGGAAATATTTTTGATAAACAGGCTCCTGCAACGCGGGCACTCACCTATGCCTCCGCTAACAACACCATCTTCGTCTTCGCAGCGGGCAATTGGCGCGGCTCCTACAACGAAAACACGACAGGCGACGCCTATAACGGCTCCGAACCCATCATCACCGTAGCCGCTCTCGGCAGCGACGGCGTGTATTGCGCAGCCAGTAACTTCGGCGCGAACGTCTTCGTCACCGCCCCCTCCGACTCCACGACGACCACCTTCGGCATCACCACCACCGACCGCATAGGCCCCCTCGGCTACAACACCTACGTCCCGCCAGAGACTACGGGCACCACCACCACCGCGCTGACCGACCTCCCCGACGGCGGCTACACCTCCACCTTTGGCGGCACTTCCTCTGCCTCGCCGCTCGTCGCCGGCATCCTCGCCCTCGGCAAACAAGTCGCCCCCGCGATGGACGTCCGCCTCGCCAAACACGCACTCGTCCACTCCTCCCGCATCGTGGACGCCTCAGAGAAGAGCAACGCCTCCCTCCAGCTCGGCTGGGTGAAAAACGCCGCCGGAAATTGGTTCAACCCAAACTACGGTTTCGGTCTCATTGACGCCACCGCCTTCGTCAGAAAAGTCATTGACATCGCCTACATCACCGACCGCACCCAAGCGACCACCGGCGTCGTGGCAGTCAACGAACCCATCTTGGTGCGCAACAGTGCCGCCGACGACGTGATACAGGTGTTCACCATCTCCGCAGCAATGGCGACACAGCCCATTGAGAGCGTCGAGACACGCCTCAAACTCTCGCGCCCCGCTGGCTCTAACGCCGCCATCTGGCAAGACCTCCAAGTCACGCTCACCTCGCCAAGCGGCACCGTGGCAGGTCTCATCCTCTTCAATGATTTAGTGCGCAACGACCCCGTTGACACAGCGACAAAGATAGTCTGGGTGCAGGAGTTCAACACACAGGTAGTCCCCAGTATAGACTGGTGGTTCACCGCAAATAATTTCTGGGGCGAAAACGCCGCAGGCGATTGGACACTCTCCGCCGCCAACCGCGGCTTCCTCAACATCGGCGGCACAATCACGTGGGAAGAATACGAGGTCATCATCAACATGGGCAAAATGGTGCTCGAAAACGAAAGCCAGAGCATGACCGTCACCAACGGGACAACCATCAAGGCACACTCACTCAACCTCGACACCGCCACCTTCACCGTCGCCGCTGGCGGCACCTTCACCGTCACCGACTCTGTCAACGTCTATGGCGGCGAGATGAATATCTACGGCACCGTGGACGCCGCCGCGCCAGATTTGATGCCGGAGTTTTCCAAAGGCAGCAAGCTCACCATCCTCAACTCAGGCGTCGTGAACGTCTGGACTGGCGGCTCGCTCACTGTCACACGCGGCATACAAGTCAGCGGAGGCTATTTCGGCAATCACGGCACACTCACGCTCGGCACAGGACCAATCATCGTCAACTACGGCGGCACTTTCCGCTCGGCACAAAGCCTCGAATTAGCAGGCGCACTCCTCGTCGGCGACGACCCCGCCACCACCGACATCAACGAAGGAACAGGTATTTTCGAGATTCGCGCCGACGCCGGCGAGAACACGCCCGCCACCTTGGGCGTCGGCTCAATCACCCTCGGCGGCGGTTCCATCTCCGTTGCCGACGCTATCCACGTTTCGGGCAACACCACGATTTCCGCAGGGACACTAAGCACTGGCGTATTCACCGGCGCAGAAGTCACCATCAATGGCAACGGCACACTCACCGCCCAGACGCTCACCGCCTCCGGCACTGTGGCGGTTGACATCGGCGGGCTGAACGTGCGCGACAAAATCACCGCCCCCAACGTCAACGTCGGTGGCCAAGCCGATTGGGGTCAACGCGGCTGGATTTCCCCCGGCGGCTTCGGGCGCATCAACACCGTCACCGACTCCACCGCAGGCACACGAGTCGTCCGCACCGAAATCGAAGGCAACCTCACCATCAGCGAATATGGCGTGTTGCTCATTGACGCGCAAAACGGCCCCGTGCGCCTCGCCAACGGCGTGTTGCCCATTCAGACCGACACCCTTCACGTCAAGGGAATGCTCGACTACTCTGGCGCACTCTCCGTCAACCGCATCGCCGACAAACAGGGAAATCTCCCGCGCCCCGTCTATACATATCCCAACGCCGCCAACTACGACGACTCCATCGTCTCCCTCATCACCGTCGAGCCGCCGCTCGACGAAAACGGCAAACGCTACGGCCTACCCGAACTTACCGGTTTCGAGATTGACAACACCTACGCCTCCATCGCCCCGACCCTGCGTTACAAAGTTTATACCCGCGATTGGAAACGCACCGACGCCGACGGCAACCTGCTCGACGCCGCAGGCAACGTGCTCCCCGCTGACTCCACAGACTTCGAGATAATCGCCAACGGCGAAGTCATCGGCAGACTTGAGCGCGATTACGCACCCATCGCTGTCCGCTTCACCGCCAACCAACGCGCCGTCGGTGCCTCGCTCCAGACCCTCTGGCAAGACTTCCAGACAGCCAAAGGATGGAGCACTGGCCCGTCACAGCTCGGCCCGATACCCACCCCCGGAGTTGTGAACACCGGCAGCGCATACACACCGCCCGTCGTCCCGCCAGATTTGCCAAACGAAGACATCCTCGCCTCGGTGAACGACCACGCCTACGACTACATCTACACAGACATTTTCGACACCCTCGATGGCGTCCCCACCGACGCGCTGTTGCAAACCCTCTACGACCAGCTTTCGCCCCTCAACAGCGTCATCCTCGGTCAATCGCTCAAACAGCAGCTTCGCGCACCGCTCACCGCCATCCGCGCCCGCGCCCGCGACTCCCGTGGAAGTTTCCTCCAGCCCGGCTCGCTCTGGACGAACCCGCTCTTCGGCGGCTCATACAGCTACAACTTCTCTGCGCCGCTTATCGCCTCGAACAACAGCGAGTTTAGCCCCTACACTGGCCACAGTGTAGATTACCCCGTGACGCTCTGGCTCAACGGCGGTGCCTCGTTCACGCCGGGCAAAAAGAACAATGTCACTACTGGCTACGACACCTACGGCTTCCACGGTGCCATCGGCTTCGACTATCGTTTCAGCGAGGCTTTTGCCATCGGCGTCACTGCTGGCTACTCCGGTATCTCCACCGACTTCAACACCACGGGTGTTAAAAGTGAAAGTGACAGCATTTTCCTCGCTGCCTACGCCACAGGCTCTGCCTCTGGCTGGTATTACACGGGAAGTGCCGGTGGCACCTTCGACGGCTACTCGCTCAAACGCTCGACCACTGCTCTTGGTGATGCGGGCGGCTCTTTCAAAGGCTCGCCCGACGGCAATTCTTTCTTTGCATCTTTTGAGACGGGTTATGAGTGGCTCGTGGATGGCTGGGCATTTGGCCCGCTTGCTGGCGTGGACTACTCGCATAGCAGCATAGATTCCTACCGAGAGGGAGGCGACTCGTGGCAAAACCTTGCTGTTGATAAGCAAACGATTAAGTCGCTTGTCACTCGTCTTGGTGCTCGTGTGAACCGCACTTTCGACTTCGACTTTTTGAGTTTCCAGCCGGAGCTTCGTGCCGAGTGGGTGCATGAGTTTGAGGACGATGCTCGTTCGATTGGTGCGGTGTTCAATGTGCCCGGTGCTCGTCGCTTTGCTGTTCAAAGCCTGACGCCCACAAAGGATTACGCCAATGTTGGTTTGAGTCTTTCGTTTTTGATTTCTCGGCGTGTCACTCTCACTGCCGAGTATGATTGCTTCCTCTTTGTCAAGGACACCGACCCCACCCACCAAGTCAGTGCCACTCTCCGGTTTTCGTTTTAACCTAAGGGCACTCCTAAAAATAAATTTGGGGTTGGTGTATCCCCCGTCCCGTAGGGACGAAATGTCGGTAGCACGGGACTTTAGTCCCGTGAAAAATCCACCCCCGCGCCCGCGTCCCGTAGGGACGCAACAACCGATGCGAAAACGGGTTGCGTCCCTACGGGACGCAGGGCGAGAGACACCCGCGAACACGGGGTTGAAACCCCGTGCTACCAACATTACGTCCCTACGGGACAAAAAACACCGATGTTTTCGGACATGCAGATTTATTTTTAGGAGTGCCCCTAAGAACGGCGGTTCAGCGGGATAACAGCGGTTCAGCGGGGAAGGGGTTTGCGCAGGATTTTGGAGCACCTGCGTGTCGTGAGCGGCTACGATGTGTGTGGCACGGGCGAGACGTCTGTGCCACAAATCTCAGACGAAGACATAAAATGGAAACTGGAAGAGTGAAAAACCGCAGATGTGCGCAGATAAACAAAGCGAAAGTGCGCTTCCCGCCGATCCATAAGCCGCCAAGTCTGTCTCGCGAGCCAACGGAGCCGTCCTGCGAATTGCTGTGTTGCCCGACACCGAGTCACGGAGGTTCACGGAGGGAAATCCCAAAATATCTGCGGCCTCTGTGTTATCTGCGGTTGAACCTAAAAACGGCAGTTAATGCGGGCGGTTTTGCACAATCTTTTGGACGTCTGCGGCTTGCGCTTTCCGCTCCACGCACCACAAGGTGCGCGTCGGGAAAGCGCAAGCAGCATCCGCCTCAAAATCTTGCGCAAACCCTTCCCGCTGAACTGCCGTTCTTAGGTTGAAGGTAAAAAGTGTCTGTCCCTTTTTGAGACCGAGACTGTGACGGTTGCCAGTGTCTTTCTGCCGTTTTGAAAGCGGTGTCGGCGGGTGCTACGTTATCACTCTGCGCCCTCTGCCACCGCACTCCATAAGGGTGAGAGGGGGGGGGGGGCTGGCAAGACACTGAAGGCAAAAAGTGTCTGTCTCTTTTTGACGGACGTTCTCATAGGTTAAAAGTGTCTGTCCCTTTTTGAGACAGTGGCAGATAGAAATCTCACGCGAAGGCACGAAGGCGCGAAGAAAAACATAGAAGATACGGTATTTCGTGTATTTCTGATGTTTTTCGATGAATTGTCGGATACAGTGGACAGGGCGGAATAATTAATTTACCAGGCTAAAAAAGCTCCTTGACATGCGGAGGGCGACGGGGCACGGCTGCGCCACGCACTACACGGCGCGAGACGCCCGTGCTACACGCACACCGACCATCCACGACAGAACGGACAGGGCATGGGGGCGGAATAATTTACCAGGCTAAAAAAGCTCCTTGACATGCGGAGGGCGATGGCGCCCGGCTGTGCCGCGCACTACACGGCGCGAGACGCCCGTGCTACACGCACACCGACCATCCACTGCAGAACGGGCAGGGCATGGGTGCTGCGGGGGATGGCGGCAGGGCAGCTTTGGAGAGGGGGGGGGGAGGAGGTAATTAATTTACCAGGCTAAAAAAGCGACTTGACATGAGCGGAGGTTTCGCGCATTGTGCCCCCGGTTATGCACATCTCGTCCTTGCGAGGCTGGCAGTGTCCGAGTTTCCACTCAAAACTGCGAAAAACGCCCGCATTAACTGCCGTTTTTGGTTAACCCCAATTTCGCTTTTGAGGCTGTCACGTCTTGCGCAATCCGTTCCGCCCCAAAGTGGAATCCGTGTTAAAACGGGCGTAGCCGGTAGCTTGTGCTGCGGCCTCCGGCTTCTTCTTGCTCCAAAATTCCGCGTGTTTCCAAATCCTGAATATCGCGGAGCGCGGTGTCCGGCGAACACTTCGCAAGGAGTGCCCATTTTGAGCTGCGAAGTTTCCCCGTGAAGCCATCCAAGAGTTTATTTAAGAGCAGCCGCTGACGTCCGTTGAGAGGCGCGTCGGCGTGAATGCGCCAAAATTCACCTTTGCGCAAAGCATCAGCAGTTGACGCCTCCGCTGCTTGAATTGAGCGTTCAAAACATCCTAAAAACCATGTCAGCCAAGAAGTGATTTCGAGAGTGCCCTTTTGGGCGCGTTCCAGTGCGGAATAGTAATCGTTGCGCTCCTTCAAAATTTGAGAGGAGAGGCCGTTAAACTGCAAAGTAGAAGTGTCCGAGCGGGCGAGAAACAGTTCTGCGATGGCGCGAGCAATGCGTCCGTTGCCATCGTCGAAGGGGTGAATTGTAAGGAACCACAAGTGGGCGACTGCGGCCTTGAGCACGAGGTCGTCTGCATTGGCTGCGTTGGCCCACGCGAGAAAGCGCGCCATTTCGCTGGGAACTCGTTCTGCCGCCAGTGCTTCAAAGTGGACATGCTCGTGCCCGAACGCACCAGAAACAACACGCATTGGCTCTCCGGTTTCGCGACGCCACGCGCCAACGGTGATTTCGCGCACACTGTTGGCGTCCGGCGGAAACAATGCGTCGTGCCACTCACACAGGCGCTCTTCGGATAGCGGCATGGCGTGATTTTGGGTGGCGTCGAGGAGCACAGAGACCGCTCCATCAACGTGTCGCGAGACTTTTGCCAGCGGTAATGTTGTCGCTGCAGGAAGGCCAAGGCGGCGGGCGACAGAGGAACGCACCTGTGCTGCGTCCAGCAATTCGCCTTCGATTGCGCTTGAAGCCAACACGTCTTGTGCAACAGACATTGCGCCTTGCTCTTGTCCAGCGGCAAAGCCAAGAGCCGCGAGACGTCCCCGAAACAATCCCTGTCTATAACGCACTTGTGCCAATCGCGACGCAAGGGACGCCGCGTCCCAGTGGAAATTCGGCCAGTCGTCGTGTGTATGAATGTAGATGCCCATGTTGACGGTTTTTAAGAGTCACCATCAATTGTCGCAAAAATGCGGCGATTAGCAAACACATTCTCCGCAAAAAATGCGGTGATTAGGCGTAACGCTCAATAAAGGAATAAAAAAGCAGCCATTTTCTTA
>JAITPT010000090.1 GCA_031289285.1 Puniceicoccales bacterium | reverse complement strand
GCCTACTTTATGTCGCGCCCCTACGGCAGCCAGCTCGGCGCGTGGGTCTCGCACCAGAGCGCGGTGATTTCCTCCCGCCAACTGCTCCTAAAAAAGCTCGATGAGATGAAGCGAAAATTCCTTGAAGGCCGGGTTCCGTTGCCGGATTTCTGGGGCGGCTACCGGCTCGTCCCGCGCACGATGGAGTTCTGGCAAGGCCGCCCAAACCGCCTGCACGACCGCTTTCTTTACACCCGCGAACCAGCACCGGAAAACACCTGGCGCATCGAACGCCTCGCCCCGTAACGCGACCAAAAAGAAATGCCACCTTCCTCCCGCACCTCGCCCATTCATCCAGGAAGTTCTGTGGGCACCGTTCACGGTGTCTCCTCCCACCCGCCGCCCTCCTCCCACCCGCCGCCCCCTTCATTTTCCCTGTTGACAACCACGCCGCGTTTTGGAGCCTGCGCCCCTTCGATTTTCCGCTGACCGATGGTGTAATGGTAGCACAAGGGTTTTTGGTACCCTTTGTCCAAGTTCGAATCTTGGTCGGTCAACCAATTCAGCGCAGGCAACACCCCTCCCTCCGCTCCCGCTCCTTCCCGCCGCCCCACCGCCCGCCGCTTCGCCCCCTACGGCAGCACCCCCGGCACCAAGCCCCCGAAGAGCAGCACCGCCGCCAACACGGCCAACACCACGCGCACGCCGAGCGGCACCACCACGGGCGCGGCGGCGAAATCGCGCCGCCGCTCCGCCGGAACCCAGAGCCGCTGGAAGGCTTCGCGAATCCACGCAAAATAGTAATACACGCCCGCGCAAATGCTGAGCAACGCCACCCCGGAAAGCGTCCACAACCCCGCCTGAAATGCCGCTGCAAGCACCCCGAACTTCGCAAAGAAACCCAGCGTCGGCGGTGCCCCGGCGAGCGAGCCAAGCCCCGCGCAGAGCACCGTGGCGAGGAGCGGGTGGCGCTCGCGGAGCAGCTGGTAATCGGACGTGCGCAGGAAGGCTCCGTCGTCCTCGTCGCCCCCGCCCCCGGCGGCGGCGGCGACTTCGCCCATCACGCCAAACGTCGCCGCTGCGCCCGCGAGGTGCGCGGCGGCGTAAAAGAACAACGCGCAAAAGCTGAAGACGCCCGGCACGCGCACCGCCGCGAGCACGGCAATCAGCATAAACCCGGCGTGCGAAAGGCTCGAGAGGCCCATCAACCGCTTGACGTTGGCCTGCCCCAGCGCGGTGAGGTTGGCGAGCACGAGCGTCGCCCCGGCCATTATCGAGACCAACGCAAACAGCGGCCCCACGCCGCTCACGCCGCCGCCACCGCGCACGCAAAGCGCCTCGAAGGGGCCAGCCATCAACAGAAACAGCGCGAGAACTCCGGCGGTTTTCGCCGCCGTGGCGAGGAACGCCGCCACTGGCATCGGCGCGCCTTGATAGACGTCCGGAACCCAAAATTGAAACGGAAACATCCCGACCTTGAAGGCCGTGGCGGCGGTGACGAGCGCGGCCCCACCGAGCACCAGCGGGTGCGCCAGATGCGCGGCGATGAAGCCGCGAAGCACGGCAAAATCGAGCGGACTGCCACTCGTCGCCAACGCGCCGCCGTTGAGCGCAGGGTTGCTCGCCGCGCCGTAGAGAAGGGCGACGCCGAGCAGGAGCAACACGCCGGAAAACGCGCCGGGGAGTAGGTGCTTCATCCCGGCCTCAAGGGCGACGCCGCTCGCCCGGTTAAACACCACGAGCAGGCTCAGGCCGATCGTCGCGACCTCAAACGCGACAAAAAACTCCACGAAGTTTTCACTCTGAACGAGGCGCATAAACGCCGCCGTCACCACGAGGACGAGCACGGGAAACGCGGCGTCAGACAGATTTTTTCGCCGGACAAATTGGGCGCCCGACCAGACCGTAAAGAAGGCGGCGGCCAGAAAAAACAGGCGCGCCCAGAGCACGGGAAACGCGGCGTCGGCGGCGGGCAGGGCATCTTGCGCGGCGGCGAGCGCGGCGGTGGCGAGGCCAGCGAGCGCCACACTGGGCAACTCGCGCTTGTGCGCGGCGGGCAGCGCGGCACCCAGCACGAGCAGGAGCAGCGCCGTGGCGGCGACGACGATTTCCGGGAGCAGCGCGCTCCATTGAAAGAGGGTTTCCATACGGGCGGTGTGCGGGGTGAGTTGGCAGGTTGGCGGGCGGGTTTCGCGGGTTGGCGGGTTGGCGGGAAATTAGGGTTGGAGCGCGGCGGCAAGCGCGTCGCCAAACAGGCGCGGCCAGAACCCGGCGACAAGCGCGGCGGCGAGAAGCAGGCCGGCGGCGGCGCGTTCATTTGGGGCGATGTCGCGGACGGGGTGCGCCTCCACGCGGGCCTTGAAAACAGCCGTCTCCGGGCCGAAGAAGACCGCCGCCACGGCGCGGAGCATCGTCACTGCGGCAATGGCAACCCCGGCTCCGACGAGGGCGAGTTGCCACGTCGCCAGCCCGGCGCCGCTGAGCGCGGTGAACACGCCCAGCTCGCCCCAGAACCCGGCGAACCCCGGCAGGCCAAGGAACGCCATCGCCGCTGCCACGAAAAACGCCGCGAGCACCGGTGCGCGTTGCGCGAGGCCGCCGCCGATGCTGCCAAACTCCAGCGCGCCCGTGCGCTGCCAGACGCCGTGCCCGAGCAGGAAAAGCGCCGCCGTGGCAAGGCCGTTGCCGAACATCAAAAACACCGCCGCCCCGGCCCCGGCCTGCGCCACCGCGCCGCCCGCTACGCAGGCATAGACGCCGAGAAAACACAGCCCCGCCTGCGCCACCGTGGCGTAGGAAAACAGATCCTTGAGGTGGCGTTGGCCGAGCGTGATGACGCCGATGACGACGACGTTGCCCAGCGCGAGCCAGAGCAACACCGGCGCCCAGCGCACGAGGCCCGCTGGCGCGAGCAGCGCACCGAGCTGCAGGAGGCCGTAGGGGCCGAATTGGCGGAACACGCCCGCGAGCAGCATAGACGCCGGCGCGGGCGCCTCGGTATAGGCGGCGGGCGCCCACGAGTGAAACGGGAAGAGCGCGGCGGAGACGCCGAAGCCAAGCAACAGCAGCCCGAAAATCCAGCCCGCCGTCGGGGCCGCGAGCGGCGCCGTCGCGAAGACGGCTTTGAGCAAAATGAGGTTCGTCGTGCCACTCTTGAGCGCGAGCAGGAGGATGCCCGCCAGCGTCGCCATCGCCCCAAACGTGAGATAGACCGCCATCTGAATTGCCGCCGTGCGCCGCCCCTGCCCGCCCCAATACAGAAGCAGCAAGAACGCCGGTATCAGCGCAGTCTCGTGGAAAAAGTAGAAGAAAAACACGTCCACCGACGCGAACATCGCGAGTGCCGCGCCGAGCATAAAAAGCAGCAGCGCGAGGAAGGCGGGTTTGTTGTCTGCGCCGCCGTGGATGGCCTGGATGCCGGCGGCGGCGCCCACCAGCGCGGCCAGCGTGAAGAGCGGCAGCGAGAGGCCGTTCAGTCCGAACATCAGCGACACGCCCAACCACGAAATTTCCAGCGGCGTCTGCGCGAGCCAAGCGTAGCCGGTGGCGGGGTTGACGGCGTTGGCGAACAGCGCGCAGAGGGCGACGGCGTAGAGCGCGGGCAGGCAAAACCCGGTGTAGGCGAGCAGCCGGGCGGCGGGGTGCAGCGGCGTTGGAGGCGCCGGCTCCGGCGGCGGCGGTGGCGTGTCTGCGCTGAACTCCACGGGGGTTCGGAGGGTTTGCAATTTCCCCAATGCGAAGAGCAGCACTCCGGCCCCAAACGGCACCAGCAACAGCAGCGGGAGGACATAGGCGGTGAATGACATCAGCGTAGCGTTGAGCGGGGAAAATCCTGCCGTCCTCTTCTGCGAGTGCAACCGAATGCTTTCCACCGGGAGCGCGGGTCTCCGACCCGCATGGCGCAACAGCGCCCTTCGCGGCGCACCACGCCGCCCGCTGGGCGTCAGCCCAGCGGCACCCCATACGCACCCCATCCACCCAACGCCACCCCTTCCCCCGTCCTCCCGCCCGCTGCTCCAAACCGCCAGCGTTCCATTTCCCATGCTCAAAACATATACCACCACGCCGCGGGCAACGACGCCCAAAGCCCTAACCGCCGCAGGCAGCACCCAAAATGCCAACGCGCCCGTCCCCAAGACAACCTCCCGCCAGCGCTTCCGACCTTGGCGTCAACTCGCGCCTGTCGCCGCCGCGTTCGCCAGCAGCACGCTCGCCCTCGTCGCCACACCCGCATCGCTCCTCGCGCAAGACGCCGCGCCGCTCGCCGGCAACCGAACCGCCCGCACCGTCGCCGCGCCCGCAATGTCGCCCGCCGAACTCACGCCAATCACGCAGCAAGAATACAAGCAAGGCTTCCAACAATTCCGTAACCACGTTTTCGCCGTTCTGCGCACCGACCCCACCGTCGGCATCGTCGCCGTCTATCACGAGCAGCGCGTCGCCACCGGCTACTACAAACTCCAAGCCCGCTACCGCGCCACCTTCTTCCCCAACGCCCCCCAAGTCGGCGAACAACGCGCCACCTCGACAACGCCCGACGCTCCCCAAGCCGCCGAACCGCACGCCGCGTCCAGCAGCAATTCCGCCTCCCCCGCCTCGGCCTCCGCCGCATCCCCCGCCTCCGCCGACCTCGCCGACGCCTTCACCATTCCGACAAATCCCCCGCCGCCGCCCACCGACGCCACTCTCAAACCCGTTCCCGAATTGCCGCCGACAAGCTGGCAGTCCGCAAAATAACAATCCCTCAACCATCCACTCCCGTCGAACAACTCGAAACTCACTTTCACCACCACCAACACCACCAACACAACCAACACCAACCAACACCTCCACCAACACCAACACAACTTCACCGATGAAACATCCTTCCCTCCACAAACGAACTTCCACCGCCGCCGGCCATTCCGCCGCCGCCCACGCCCCCCGCTTTTCGCGCCGCTGGTTTGCCTCGCTCGCCGGTCTCGCGCTCGCGGCCACATTCTCCGGTTGCGGCTCGCCCGACCTGAGCCAATACAACACGCAGTTCAAAAACAGCGACTATGCCGCCGCGACTGAAACTGCCACGAAATCCTCCGGAGTCGGCGACAAACCCGCCGAGTTCGCAAAACCCGCCAACCTCCAATGGCAACTCAACCGCGGAAACGCCGCCTTCCTCGCGGGCACCAACGCAACCGACCCCGCCGACGCTGCAAAATACCTCGACACCGCCCAAAGCGATTTTGAAGCCGCCGACAAGGCGTGGCGAATACTCGACAACGAACAGTTCGCCGATGTCGCCAAATACATCGCCGCCATCTTGGTGAACGATAACCAACTCTCCTACGCCGCCAAAATCTTCGAGCGCTTCCAAATCGCCAATTACATTACGCTGCTCGATATACAAAAAGGTAACTTCTCAAAAGACTACTTCCTGATAACCGAAGAAGTTATCCAGCTCGCGCAAGCCCGCTTTAAAAACGAAGACAAATTGAAGGCCGAAGTCGCAAAAAAGACACCGGGGCTTTCCTTCCCCAGCATTTCTTACACACACGAACAAAGCGCCGCCGCCAACGACTCCGCCTTTGCTGGAAACAGCGTCCTAATCAATCCGTTCTCTTCGTATATCGCCGGCCTTTCCGCACTGCTCGGCGCACAATCAAAATCAGGCGCCGACCTAAAGGGAGCCTATGACACCGCCCAAACCCGCTTCCGCGAAGCATTCGCTCTCTATAAAGGAAACCGCCAAGCGTGGAGAGATTGGGAAAAAGCAAAAAAAGGCGAACCCGTTCAAAATCACGTCTGGATAATCGTCGAAAACGGCGTCGCGCCGGAATTAAAAGAAATAAAAATTACCATTCCCGCAGTGCCCTTCCCGGTGGAAAAAAGCGATTTCGGCGCACTCAAAAACCTCGTCAGCCTGTTGTTTAACGAAATCCCCAAAAGCATCGCAAAAGGAGGCGGCACGCCCGCCAACATAACCAACACGCTCGCTCGCGCCGCACAAGTCCCGCTCGTCACAATCGCCTTGGCATTCCCAAAAATCGTTCCGCAAAACGCAAAATTAGAAAACGGGAAATGGACAGGCGAGCCGACCTATCTCACCGTCGGTGCCGATGGAAAATTCTACGCAACAGAGGTTATCGCCGACTTCGATAGCATGGCGCAACTCGAATACAATAAGACGTTTCCGGCTGTGGTAACACGCGAAGTCATCCGCGTCCTCGTTCGCACCGCCGCGCAAGTCGTCGCTCAAAAAGCCGCCGGCGCAGCCGCCGAAAAGAAAGGTGGAGCGTTTGGAGGTGCCGCCGCCTCACTCGGAGCTGCCGCTGTCGGCGGCGCCGCCGCTGACGCTCTCGCAAAAGCCGACACACGCCAATGGGCATCTCTCCCAAAAAACATTCAAATCCTCTCACTGCCAATTCCCGCCGATAGAAAAATCACCATCGGCGGACTCACAGGAAGAAGCACTCCCGTGGAAATCCCCGCCGACGCCAAAAACGCCGTCATCTATTTCCGCGTCCCAACAACCGTGGAGAAAGCGGGAACACCAAAAGTTTTCCCAATCAAGTAACGCAAAACACGCTCCACGACACGCGACACAACAAACGCTAAAATGAAACGTTCCTCATTTATCTATAACCTCGCCGTTGCAAGCACTCTCCTGCTCGTTGTCGGCTGCAGCGCACCACCGCCGCCGCCGCAAACACCACAGGACCCGCGCCTGACTATTCAGCCATCGCTGAGAAGCAACATCGTCGCAGACGGTTATGTAAAAGTCGAACGCAACGCTGCTGGATTTCTATCGGGAAGCGTTCTCCTCAGAAACCTTTCCGCCTCAGATGATTTCGCCTGCGAATATTCCATAGAATGGACAGACGAAACTGGCAGCATCATCAAACCCCTGTTTGGCGACGGCTGGGAAAAAATCACCATCCCAGCCAGTAGCCAAAAAACACTCTCCGGCACCTCGCACTTCCGCACCGCCGCCGAAGTCCGCTTCCACCTCCGCAAACAAAAATAACCACCCACAAACAAACCCAACATTCCTTCAAAACAGTTAATACACAACAACACAAATGAAACGCCTCCTCGCTATCAAAACTATAGTCGCCGCCGTCACTCTCGCCGCAACCGCCGCGAGCTTCTCCGGCTGCGCCTCCGCACCACCGCTGCGCCTCTCCAACGACGACGTCAAGGCAAGCGCAACAGACGCCACTAAAAAATTCCTCAACGAAGTGGATTTCATTCCTGTTGACGAATACGGGAAACCCGTTCAGCGAAAATATGCCAACGGCAGCGGCATCGTTGACGCCAACGGGCAACCCGTCTATACTCAATACCGCATCCGCACGGGGCGCATCGAAAACACCATTCCGTTTTCGACAATCACCTCCGAACAATTGACCTACACCATCACCGAAACACTCCGCGATACGCGCCGCGCCCAGCCAACAGACGGCGCAAACGCCGATTTGGAACTGACCGGTAGATTGTATAAAAACAACGACTGGTTTTTTATCCGCCTCCGCGCAAAATGCCTTCGCCCGCTCCGCGAAAAACAAGCGGGCGACTACCTCGTCGAAAAAACATACGAAGTCAAACCAAACCTAAAATAATAATTCCAGCAACCTCGCAACACCTTTTCTTTAACCACTCTTCTCACATCCTCTTTAACCACTTTTTCTATACACCAATGAAAAAAACAAACCTAACGAAACAACTCCTCGCCGCTGCCGCGATACTCGCGATCACGCCGGAGATGTTTGCCGATGGCTCGGCAGACAATAACACCACGCGCACCACAAGCGTCCAAGCATCCGCGACCGCATCCGTCTCGCGAACACGGACGGTTGTCGTCACTGCGGGAGACGCCGAGGCAAAGCCCGAAAAGCCCATAGACCTCGACGAAGAAAACAAACTCGCAACGCCAGAAATCTCAACAAGCAAAGTTGATTTGACGCTGCCAGCCGACGCACAAGTCACGAAACTCATCTCCAACTATCTGGAGAAAAACAAGGAATTGTCCGCAAACGGACGCATCACCTTTAACGCTTCTGAAACGGTCGCGGCAAAAATTACTTCACCTCAATGGGGAAAAGCATTAAGCAACGCATATCAAAAAGCGTTTGCAAACGTGCAAGCACAATTCTTCAAGAGCATCTGCGGGCGCAACCTCGTGGAGGTAACACGAAAGGCGTTCGACGAAAATGAAGACACACAGGTCACCGAAGACCCGGCTGAAAACGCAAAAGAAAAAACGCCCACCGAAGTCATCGCTACCGCCTCCGCAAAAATCGGAAATCTCCAAAGCGATGCCGAACTGGATAAAGTTCTCGCAAAAGCAGGAGTGGACACCGCTCAATTTGCAGGAAAAACACTCGAACAAAAAAAGGTGCTCGCACGTGACGAATTCGTGCGGACAAGTGTTGTTAAGGCACTCGGCGAAATCGCTGGCGTGACTGTCGCGCAAAGTTTCGTGGCTCGCGACGACCAAGGAAATTATCAAGTCGGGTGCATCGGCCTCTGGTCACCCAAAACACTCGAAATCGCAAATGCAATCCGCGAAAAACGCCTCCCCAATTTCACAGGAAAACCAAAAAAATCATTTCTCGATTCGATCCCCAAAAACGAAGAGACCCTTGCCTCGACAATCGGACTGCGCACGGGCTTCGATGAAAATGGGAAACCCATTCTTCTCTCTTACGGTCTGTGGTCGAGCAGTTACACAGGAAATATCGAACGCCAAGCAATGCGCGCCCGCGGGCGTGCGACCGAGCAAGCAAGAATGATTGCCGATGGCGACATTACCCTGTTTCAGCAATCCCAACTTGACGTAGATGACAAATCTACAATCAGCGAGATTGTCGAGACATTGAAGACCGATAACGGCACCACAGAAACAGCGAAATTCTCCGATATTCTCAGCCGAAACACAAAGCAAACCGGCAGCGCTGATATGCAAGGGCGCGGCGATGTTAAGCCGTGGATGTGGAAGACGCCGGAAGGACATTGGCTCGTCGGCGTCGTGCGCGTCTGGTCGCCAAGCGGTCTTGTCGCTGCGCAAAAGGTTAAAGCCGCACTTCAAGCATCGAAAGAAAAGGCTGCCACTGGGAGCAAAGCCCCTGTCGCCGCAGCTCGCCCCAGCGCAACAACCACACGCCCAGCAACAACCGCACGCCCAGCGGCGCCCACACGCCCAGTGCAAACACTACGACCACGCGAGGACATTAAAGTTCAGGATGCCGGAAATAACGAAGGCGCGGGGCAAGAACTCGACGGAATATAATCAAACAAACAAACAAGCCGCGAACAGATGAACAATCTGTTCGCGGTTAATAAAACAATCGCACAACCAAAATACCACTCTCTTAGTCCAAACCTTTTTTACTATGAAACAATTTTTCTTCTCAACCTTTACCGCACTTGCGCTTTTTGTCACGTGCGCCGTCTGCGCCGGCGCACTTGCACCAAACGCTTCTGCGCAGGGCGTCAAATACGACTATGTCTCCGCCACAGGCGAAGGCGAGACCCGCGAACTCGCAATTCTTACTGCATTGAAAAGCGCACTCATGCAAAAAGGCGGCGTTAATATCGCCGCCCTTGTCCGAATGCAATCCGAACTCAACGAAAGCAGCGTCGTAAATCAGGAAAATGGAAAAACGACGGAAAAAGCCAAAATCGTCAGCAAGGATAGCTTCAAAAAACAACTTGTCGCCGCCTGCTCCGGTAGAATAGACGGATACGAAGAAATAAGCGTGACCAAAACCGAACAAAACACAATACTCGCCGTCTTGAGAGTCAAGTTTATTCAATCCGCAAACTCAAAACTCAGCAAGCTCGCCGTCCTCCCCTATCGCTTAGTCAAAACTCCCGGCGCTTACCGATTGGACGGCACACACCTGCACCCATCAGCAATCGCAGAACGCTTCACGCATCGCCAAGTCACCGGCTTCGTCCAATCAAAACGCTTCACCGTTCTCGACCGACATTATATCGCCGAACGAATGAATGAAAAAGCATACCAAAACAGACCAAGCGTCGCTGCAAGCGACTTGGTGAAATACGGAAAAGAACTCGGTGCCGACTTCGTCGTCGCCGGAACAATAGAAGAATTTAAGGGACGTGCAATCACAGCCGGTTACACAACAACCTATAGCGGAACAACAATTGTGGCGTTCCAAGTCATCAATGTCGGCACTGGCGAAATTATATGGGCCGATACAGTCCGTCTCAATTTGGATAAAGACGTTTTAGGCACTACATTGGAAACACGATTTGACTCTGCAATCACTCAAGTCGGAGAACGTGTCAGCGGGCTGACGATAGAAAGCATTTACCCAATCAAAGTCGCCGGACCGCCTTCTTTCGACGGCGAACTACAACTCCTGCGCGGCGGCAAAGAAGTCAAAGTCGGCCAACGCTATCTCGTTATGAACATCGGCAGCGACATCGTTGACGAAGACACTGGCGAAAAAGTAAAACTCGAAACCAAAATCGCGGAAATTCAAATCGTTCGCGTCCACCCTAAAATATCCTTCGCCAAAGTCCTTCGCGGCAATGGCGCCCAAATAAAGCGCAACGATGTTTGCCGCCCGATAAAAACGGGAGCCGAATAATCCACCTAACAAATCACCTCACACTCTTCTCACACACTAAGCACTCTAACAATATGCACAAAACAAGCACTCAAACACCAATCCACGACAACTATTTCGGCGACCTCCGCCGCCGATTTCTTTCCGGCTTGCTCCTGCCCTCTGCGCTCGCCTTCTCCGCACTCGCGACCACCGGTTGCGGCGAAGACTCAAAGGGCGGGCGAGTCGCAGACAAAATAAACGCAGCTTGGGCGTCCATCAATTCGTGGACGCCTGAGAATATTCAAAAAGACAAAGTTGGCTACATCAAGCACGTCCAACAAAAATTAAATGAGGCACTGGAACTCTTTGGAGCGCGCGAAATCGAAATCCGCGAATCCATCACCACCTACTCGCGACTCAAAGAAGAACAGGCCGCAAAACAAAAGAAATCCCTCGCGCTAATTCAGCAATTCGCGCAAAAGTATAAACAAGCCGACGCCGACAACGCATGGCCAATCGTCATCGCCAGCGGCGACAGCAAAGTCACCCTCACAAAACCCGAACTCTCCGCCCATCTAAAAAAATGGAATTCTCAAGAGACAAAAGCGGGTGAAAAAGTAAAAAAACTCACCGAAAAAATCGCGAGTGCCACAGCTCAGCTCGCAAAAATAAAAATCGAACGCGAAGCTCTAAAAGAAAAAATCGAGGATATGAAACTTGAAGTAGCCCAATTCAAAGCCGACCTAACAACCGGCGACGCCAGCAGCCTAAAAGACAGCGTAAAAGCGCTAACCGACTCCGCCAGCAGCATCTTTTCGGCCACCAGCGGCGACACCAAAGACGTCCTAACCGAGGCACTAATCGAAGAAACCGGAAAAACCACTCAAGCCGACGCCGCCTTAGAGCAAATCCTAAAAAACAACCCGTAAATTGCATCCAGTTAAAACCACTGGGAGCGCTGACGTCCCCGCCAGCTCCCTTGAAACAGGCTAATCTACGGGGCGGCGGCTTTAGCCGCCGAGAGCCACGCCCTCAGCGGGCGCGGCCCGGCGGCTTTAGCCGCCGGAACGAACGCGCTCATAGCTAATCAAAACGCAACGCCACCCTCCCCTCCCAGCGCCACCAATGCCACCACCGCCCATCGCCCCAGCCGTGCCCTTCGCCGTCCGTGTGTGTCCGTGTATGTCCGTGTATGTCCGTGTCTTCGCCCCGCCGCCACCTCCCGCCCCTACGCCACCCCCAGCAAAAAATCACCACGCCACGGCTCGACGCGGCGACTTAAGTCGCCGATCCGCGCCCGCCTTAAGGCGTGGCTCTCGGCGGCTAAAGCCGCCGCCCCGTAGGCCGACGCTTTGCGGCGCTCTCGATGAGGCAGGCGGTTTTTTTGCCGCGAAAGGGCAACCCACTTTTTCCAAAGCGGGCGGAATTATCATCTCGGTTCGGGAAGAAGGTTCTTCTTTTTGTCGAACTCCATGTTGACATCTAAAGCGACCGGATTAAGATGATATTCAAAAAACAATATTCCTGTTTTTGAATTGATAACATCACAATCAATGTTTCCCTGAATTTTCCCGTACATAGCGCTCACAATTTTTCCATTTGCATCCATCTTCGTGCGAATGCGGAAAAAATAATTTTGATCCTCACGTTGTTTATACCAATTTTTTTTGTCGCTCCAAAACTTTTGTTCCAAACGGTTTATATATCCATCTGTCGGCGCATAACGAGGCATGGGCATTTCCCCTGCGCTAATGACAGGCCCAAACCATGATTGAATTCCGTCGCCTTTATTTGGAAAAGTTATTTTAAGACGGTAGTCGAATGGCTTATGCACAGATTCAAATGGTATTATTTCGTCCAACTTAAAAACAAAATCAGACAATTCACCTTTTCCGTGAGGCACCACCCAATCATTTTTTACTAAGTCAAAACCTATTTTTTCTCCTCGAACGGGAACGACGAACCGTCGCCCGCCATGATACATTGGAATAGGTTTTAGAATAGGTTTGTAAATAATTTCCACAGTTGGATTCCAAGGCTCCCACCGGCCAAGTTTCTTTTCTTTGAAATTATATTCCAAACGCCCATTGTAATAATAACCAGAATCGGCAAACGCTCCATAGGTGAACCGTCCGGTTGCACTCTCTCCGCTCAAAACCGCCCTGCCAGTGTCGTCAGTTTTTGTTCGATATTTTTTACGAACATCCTTTCCCCATTCTCCGCCTGGTTCCCAGTGATGAAACGTGGACATTGTAACATCCGCGTTTGCGACTGGCTTCCCAAAGTCGTCTTTGACGATGAATGTTATTTGCGCGGTTGGCCCAAGCGGAACCTTATCGCAGCTGGCGGTTGTCGCAGCACCAAGCAGCAAAGCGTTGCTCAGTGCGATGTGTTTGAGCTTCGTTAGTATCTTCATTTGTTTAGTTCTCTGTGTTTTTGGTCGAGGTGCTGGTGAATTGCTAAATTATGATTGCAAGATTTCCTCGGGGCAACCTTCGCTTTCCAGTGGAGGAAGGGCGTTGTTCTTGATTTT
>JAITPT010000130.1 GCA_031289285.1 Puniceicoccales bacterium | reverse complement strand
CCTCCGTTCCGAATGCCACCCTCCCCCCCCCCCTTCCCTCTCATTTTTTTCTTGCCCACCCGCCCCCCTGCTGCGCACCCTCGCCTGTTGAAAAAAACCACCAAGCCACCAACCACCTTAGTCTTCTCTCTATCGTCATGAAAACACCTTCCCTCCGCACTCCTGCTCACCGCACATCTTCCCTCCACACCGCCACGCCCGCCACGCCCGCTGCACACGCCGCGCCCCGCGCCACCGCCGCACCGCGCCGTGCGTTCTCACTCGTTTTCTCGCTCATCATAATGAGCCTGATGTTGATGCTCGTCCTCTGTCTCGTCGCGCTGCTCACCGTCGAGATGCGCCTCTCCGCCAACGCGGTTGACCGCCAACGCGCCCGCTTCAACGCCCTCGCTGGCGCAAAGCACGCGCTCGCGCAGCTTCAACAAGAAGCCGGCCCCGACCAGCGCGTCACCGCCCAGTCAAACGTCACGCTCTCCCTCGGCGCAAAAAGCTCGACCCCCAGCAAGCGAAACGTCCGCACGCTTTGGAAAGATAGAAACGCATATTGGACGGGCGTTTGGGATACGCGCACTTCCATCAAGGGCAAAACCTACGACCCCTCCTACGAGCGCCCCGCCGCGTGGCTCGTCAGCGGCCCCGTCCAGCTTCAGTCTCTCGCCGAGCTTACCGAATACCCGTCCGACTACAAAGTGCCTTGGACAAAAATCAAATCGGACGACAAAGAGTCCGTCATCCTTTTCACCAGCCTCCCTGCCACCGAAGACCCGGGCACGGCAAACGCCGACGCCGATAGCGCCCACCCCTTCGACACCAAGGTCACCGTCTCTCGCGTGGACATCCTCTCCCCCGCCGGCAACACCGTCGGCCACCTCGCCTACTGGGTCGGCGACGAAGGCGTCAAAGCCCGTGTCAATCTCCAACTCGACACCTATCACAAAAAACAAGAGGTCTATTCCGCCTACGGCTTCGCCCGCTCTCTCACACCGCCGCGCCTCGCTACCGAACTAATTCCCAACTGGGACAACTTCCAATCCGACGACCTCTCCATCGTCAACGTCCTCAACACCTCCTCCTACGCCGCGCACCCTTCGCTGGAAAAAATCACCACCACCGCCGCCGCCACCGAGACAGGCTACAACGTCGCCAACTCCTACGCACACGCCGTCACCGCCTACTCCCAAGGCCTCCAGACCGACACACGCTTCGGCGGCCTCAAATGGGACCTCTCCCTCGCTTTTGAAATGCCCATCGAGAACTGGTATGACTCGCCCTTCGGCGTCAACCCAGTCGGCGGCGGTGGCGGCGTTCCCGCCCTGCCCTCCTCCGACGGGCGCAGCAACGGAATGGCGACACTCGATATGGAATCCAAAGAATCCAGCATCAGCAGCCCAGGAAGCCTCTCCACTAACAACGCCGCCCCCACTGGCCTCGGCTACCCCATAAAAATGCAGTTCAGCAAAGACACCAAGCCGATGCTGCTCGTCCGCGAAGTCGGCGGAGCAGTCGGCGGAGACCGCGTCTGGTCGCGCCCCGTTTTCAGCACCACTCTCTCCGGCGAACAGTCGGCAAAGGCCAACAACCCCGCCGCCTACGCAGAAGGAAAAAAACGCATTCGCGGCCCAGCATGGGAACTCATGCGCAACTACTACCGGCTCTACAAAGCTATGGACGACGACTGGAAAGGCATCCCCAACGACTCAAAAGCAGGTGCCAACAACTTCTACGGCGGCGCACTCCGCGCACGCACTTTCTATCCCGGCATCAAGCAGCACAACGGCCAAAAAGCCAGTAACGGAACTCACGAAGCAATTTCACACATCTTCAACTCACAAAACTCCGGCGGCGACCCATTTGCCGACGACATCGCCGTAACCAACGGCGGTCTCCGCCCTGTCCCTCGCCCGATTAAAATCGCCGTCTCCGCATACATGACACGCTACGTCCTCGCCTTCGGACTAAAACGCGAAGCCACCGGCGCAGCAGAAGGAAAAACCCGCGTCCACCTAACCGTCACTCCTTGTGTCGCCGTGCGCAACCCCTACAACGTGCCCATTAGCATCTGCGGAGACATCCCCATCAATGGCACCTACAACCCCAAAGGAACACAAGAAGTCGGCATGAAGTTCGGACTGCGCAGATACGCATCCCCAACCTTCACCTTCACCACCGGACAAACCTCCTACGGCCCTTACGCATTCCAAGAAATACTCAGAGCAAACATGACAAACTGGAACGAAAGTGAAACATTCGTCATACTCGCCCCATACGTCGTTATCCCTCCCGGAGAAACTTATATCTTCTCGGCAGCAGGAGAAAAAATGGTGGACGTCAGCGGCGCCCACGCAATCGTCGGCGAACTCGGATTCAATAACCAAGGCGGTTTCTTTATCCCAAAAATTGTCAACACCGGCGGCGGCTTCGCCCCATTGGAGGTTGACGAAGGAGAAGCACTCACCGTGAACGTCGGCTATAATCCCTCTGGTTCATCTTACGACTCCGGCACCTTCATCCGCTTCCACATCAAAAGCTGGCCGGGCGATAACGGCGCGTATTGGCACAAAGACTCTTACGGCACTTTCAGCGAATGCGCCGAACACTCCGAACCGTTTATGATACAATTTAACCCAGCTATCGCCTCGCCAGACCGCGCATTCCCATTCAGCCGCCAATTGAGCGTCAGCACCTTGCCAAGCGAAGGCGGAGGTGCCCTCCCTCTCGCAATTTTAGAGTTCTTAGAAAAACCCGCCGATTGGAAACCCGGCTACCAATACGGCGGCGGAAAAAACGCCTTCCCGCTCTACCTAATGTCCAACCCACTCACCGCCACCCAACGCCCCGACGGACAAGGACGCTGGACTGGCCCCGCAGATAAAAAACTCGGCTTCGGCTCTTCCTCCGTAAGCTGGCACTTCCGCGTCCGACCCTGCTTCGCTTACGAAGAAATGATGGCACAAGACGGCTACGCAGCCTACGGCGGAAACAGCATATTCACCGACGGACAAAGAAGTTTCGTAACCGCATACGTGCCGCGCACTCCTATGATTTCACTCGGCGAGTTTCAGACCGCCAACATCTCCGTCGCAGACCACCAACCACTCTACTCCGTCGGAAACTCATTCCCAACACCCTTCGTCGGCGAAGGCTATGTTTATCACTCACAAGGTAGCGCTCACTGGACAAATTACGACCACACTTGGCTACTAAACAACGCGCTCTGGGATAGATTTTTCTACTCCTCTATCGCACCCGTGACCGACCCGCGAGGCAGAGATGTGCCAAGAGAAGTCCGCTCCCAAAAAGATGTCTGGAGCAGCTTCATTTCCACCGACCCCCAAAGCTATATCCCTCTGCCAAATCCACAGTTCATTCTCAATCCAACCATAGAAAGAGCCACTCTCCAAAGACTAATAGACGACAAAGACAGCTACCGCAGGTCTGCCGCATACCTATACCAAAACGGCGCGTTCAACATCAACGCACTCGACGAACGCGCATGGACCGCTTTGCTCGCAAGCAACAGAAACGGACAAGTCGCAAAATCCGACAACGGAAACACCGCCGGAAACGACGGCGGAAGAGGCTCCGCAGACGACAACATCACCATTCTCCCGCGACTCCTCCCCATTCAGAAAAACGACCAAGGTGGCAGCTCAATATCGAGAAACAGTCAGCTTCGCGACCATGCCGCATGGCGCGGCGCAAAAGGCCTGACAGACAAACAAATCAAGCTACTCGCACAAGCCGTCGTCTATAAATCACGCCAACGCGTCAGCACTTCCATTCACGGCGTTAAATACACGCACGCCGACGTGCCAAGCAGCAATCCGCTACGACGCCCCTTCCTCTCGATCGCAGAGTTTGTCAACCACGCCGTCTTCGCAGACAACGAAGAAAATCGCCCAACCTCCTCCCCAACCGACTTCCACAAATTCGGAGTCATCCAAGCAGCAATTTTCTACGCCGACAAAATCTTGAAAGCCGAAATCAATGTCGGCATGGAACAAGACACCGTTGACATTGACCGAAACAAATTGCTGCAAACCGACCAAGGCTCTTTCCCCTTCCCCAATGTCGTGTCAAACATGGAAAATGCAAAACTCGCCGTCTCCGGCGCCTCCGTCGGAAATCTTGTGCAAGGCGACATCTTCCAAAGCGTCGGCGCACGGCTCTCCGCCAGAAGCGATACGTTCACCATCCGCGCCTACGGAGACACCGTCGGCGAAGGCGGCAACAATCTCGCAGGAAGAGCGTGGTGCGAACTTGTCGTCCAGCGCACCCCCGAATATGTTGACCCAACCGACGCTCCCGAAACCAACCCGCACGACGACATGAACTTCGGGAACATCAACACAACCGGAAAAGAGAAAAACGCACTCAGCGTTATTAACAAATACTTGGGACGGCGTTTCCGCATCGTCTCCATCCGCTGGCTCAACGAAAGCGACCTTTAACCCACATTATAGAAAACACCATGCAACACACCAAAATTGCCAACCACAACGAGACTGCGCAAACCCACCGAGAGTGCGCCGTCGCACGAAATACGCCGACCGCGCAGCGGGAAACACAAAGGGGGCTTCCGCCTCCCTGCCCCGCTGTCGCCGCGCCACCTGCTCTCGCGCTCACCCGCCGCCGGTCTGCATTCCGCGCCTTCGCGCTACTCGCCCTCTGCGCAGGCTTTCTCCTCGCCCTCGCCGCGCCACGCGCCGCAGCCCAGAGTGGCAAGCCCCCGCCGATGCTAAACATCCGCTTCTCTATTATTTCCTTTGAGGACGACATCCCCGACGCCCGCTACGGCTCCGAGAAAAGCAGTGAACCGCTCCTCATCCCCGGTGCTTTCAAGCCTGCGCCCAAACGTTATATCGGCCCTATGCCCATGCACATCTTCCGCCAACCCAAAGATGCGGGTGCCCCAGCGACACTTATTGCCTCTATCTCCCCGCCTGCGCTCACGGGCGACTACCTAATCGTAGTCAGCAAAAATCCCGCTGCCCCCGGAACTTACAAAACACTGATTGTGCCCGACATCCTTTCTGTCGCAGGAAACAATAAGTGGCAATTCATCAATTTAACACCCTACCCGATGGCGTTGCGCTTCGTCGAAGCCAACTCAACAAATCTACTCATTGACGGCCAAAAAGAGGGTTATGTCCGTCCGGGTAAAAGTTTTATCAAAATGATGGGGGACAAAAATCTCCACTACGACGGCAAGACTTATCTATTAGTGCGTGGAAGTGACGGCAAGGATGCTTGGCAAATAGGTTACAGCACACGTTATTTTTATGCGGCGGGGCGTTCTAAGTTATTTATTTTTCAGCAGGACCCTTCCACCCCCTCACGTCTCGCCTTAAAGGCCATGATGGCTGAACCCATTCGCGAAGAATCTGCCCCCACCCGCCGTTCCGGCACCGCTCGCCCCGCTGGCACCACCACCCCGCGCCGCCGCTAAATACCACCCGCAAATAAAGAAAAAAACCGCAGATAGCGCAGATAGCGCAGAGATAATACCAGCATCTCCCGCGGTCGCTGCCGTTTTTTCATGACCAGTATCTCTGAGGGTCGTTGCCTTTTTTTTGGAGTGCGGTGGCAGAGGGTGCGAAGTGATAACGTAGCACCCGCCGACACCGCTTTCAC
>JAITPT010000035.1 GCA_031289285.1 Puniceicoccales bacterium | reverse complement strand
GCAAAACCATCCCGCTGAACTGCCGTTCTTAGGATTATCGAGTAGTAGAGCGGTTGCTTGTTGAATGATAGATGATGATGACTTCGCATGTCCTGTCCCAATTCGTGGAGTATCCTTATTCCTTTGCGTGCCGCTTCCCAGTAGCATGTCAAACGAAATATTTAGCCTGGTTAATTATTTGGGGGGGATAAGGGGCTGTTTCACAAATGTTAAATAAATCATGCACTTGCGATGCAGCGGATATTTGGCCCGTTTGCCGCGCTCGAATAAAAAGGCAGCCATTTCCCCCCCCCTCCCCCACACCCACCCCGCACACCGGAAAGCGGCGGCGCGTGGACATGATGGACGTGGTGGACATTGTGAACGTAGTGGACTCCCGCCGCTCCCGCTGCTCCCGTCACTGCGGCACCCCTGCACTGCACACACGGTTTGCGGACACAAAAAGATGCGGACGAAAAAGCTCGCGGAACCAACGGAACTATACCCAATCTCCCCTGTCTGTTCGCCTTGTCCGCTTGCGTTTCCATCCACGGAAAACAAGCAGCACCAACCGTCACCCGACATCCAAACGTAACAACACACCGGCACAAATACAATGAGCACACTCACCATCACCTCGTATCACAATACGCCCGCGCTTTCGTGGCGCAAAACAGCGCTCTACCTCTGGAGCGCACTTTTCGTGGCGGGCAATCTCGCGCTGCCACAAATCTGCCACGCCGCAGCAGGCGCGGACGGCGGCAGGGCACTCCTGCCCCTCTACTTCTTCACGCTCGTCGGTGCCGCCTGTTTCGGGCGCAACGCTGGCCTGCTCATCGCGCTGGCGTCGCCACTGCTCAACCACGCCATCTTCGGGATGCCGCCCTCGGGCGCGTTGCCCGTCATCCTCGTGAAGTCCTGCCTCATCGCCGTTCTCGCGCCTGTGCTCCTGCGCCGTATCGCACTGTTGCCGCTGGCGATCGCTGCGATTGTGCTCGGCTACCAGCTTCTCGGCGGCGCGTTTGAATGGGCGTGGACAGGCAGCCTCGCCGCCGCGCAGCAAGACTTCGTCATCGGTTGGCCGGGTATGCTCGCCCAATTCGCCGCAGCTTGGGCAATCCTCGCCTTCGTCGCCACCCGCCGCGAAAAAAGCCGCTAAGACTGGCCAACACGGAGCAGCGCGGGCAAGCCCGTCCGCGCCGCCCGCCACACACCGAAAAATGCCGCCTCCCGACCACAGCTTCGACGCGCTCCTGCGCCGTCTCCGCAACCTCCAATTTGCGGAGCACTTCGACATGGTGGTCGCCATCGCCAACGGCGGCCTAATCCCTGCCGCCCTGCTGCGCGAGCACCTCGACATCGAGATGAACGTCCTGCGCGTCAATTGGCGCGACACGGACAACACGCCGAAAGGGCCGCAACCCGTTTTGCTGCGCGAGCCAGACTTCGCTTTCGCTGGCAAAAAAATCATTCTTGCCGACGACCGCATCAAGACGGGTGTCACGGTCGCCTTCGCAAAAAAACTCCTTTCCGCCGCCGCCCTCATACGCACCTTCGCGATCAACGGCGACGCCGACTACGCTATCTGGAACGAATCCTGCTTCCCGATGCCGTGGCGAACAGGGGAATAACAACCACGCCGCCCGCCACCGCCGCCGCCGTTCCCTTCCCTTCAAAAAACAACCCGCCAACCCGCAACCAATCCAACTCACCGTTTCACCAAACCAACCCGTTCACCAACCAAACCAACCCATCACCAACAACCGTTCACCAAACCAACCAAACCAACACTCATGAATAGCACCAACACCAGCATCAGCACCAACACAACAACACGCCGCAACTTCCTCAAAACCAGTCTCGCCCTCGGCGCGGCGGTTACGTTTGCCGACCCGGGCGACCTCTTCGCCGCGCCCGTCCAGGCCGACCTCAAACTCGACGCGCAGGGCAAGCCCTACCTCGTCTATGTGCGCAACGGCAGCCGTGCCGCCATGCTCGACAAAGCCCTCGACGCCCTCGGCGGCATCGGGCGCTTCGTCAAAAAAGGCCAGAGCGTCGTCATCAAGCCCAACATCGCTTGGGACCGCGCCCCCCAATACTCCGCCAACACCCACCCCGAGCTTGTCGCCCGCCTCGTCGAGCTTTGCCTCAAAGCTGGCGCCAAAGTCGTCAACGTCTTTGACCACACCTGCGACACACCGTGGGAGACCTGCTACATCAACAGCGGCGTCCGCGCCGCCGTCGAAAAAGCCGGCGGAAAAATGATCAACGGCAACGACGAAACGATGTATCGCCTCGTCAAAATCCCCGCCGGGCAAGACCTCAAAGAGACGAAAGTCCACGAGCTAATCCTCGACAGCGACGTGTTTCTCAACGTCCCCGTCCTCAAAAACCACGGCGGCGCGACAATGACCGCTGCCATGAAAAACATGATGGGGGCCATGTGGGACCGCCGTTTCTGGCACCGCAACAACCTCCACCAATGTATCGCCGACTACATCTCGCTACCCAAACTCCGCCCCGCCCTCAACATCGTGGACGCCTACGCCCCCATGCGCCGCAAAGGCCCCAAAGGCGTCGGCAGCGTCGAAGACACCTTTGTCGCAAAAACCCTCCTCGCCTCCACCGACATCGTGGCGATTGACGCCGCCTGCACGAAAGTCCTCTTTGGCGCAAAAACCGCCGAAGACCACATCCCGCACGTCAAAATCGCCAGCGACGCCGGTTACGGCACCTGCAAACTCGGCACGGTAAAAGTCGAGACAATCCGCATAACGGCTTAGCCCCCAGCCAGCGTTTAACAACGTGAGCAAAACAGGTAAAAACTCCGCCCGCGCCCCCGCCCAAGCCAGCCTCGAAACTGGCGACGGCGGGGCACTCGTTTTGCGCCTCTCCGGCGAATGGCACATCGCCGCAGGTTTCCCCGACGCCGAAAAAACCGCCCGCCCACTCGCGACCGCCAACGCCAACGCCACGGCGGCAACAGCAACGCCCGCCGCGACGCCCCCAGCTGTCGCCGACGCCGCGCCGCCCGCCCGCCAACTTAACTTCGACTGCTCCGCGCTCGGTGCGCACGATTCCTCGCTCCCCGCCTACCTCCTCGCCCTACACCGCCACTGCGAACCCCACGGCATCACCTTCGACACCGCCTCGCTCCCGCCCGACATCGCCCGCCTACTCGCCATCGGAGCCGCCCGCGCCAAAGACGTGGAGGTTGACGCCGCCAACCTCGGCGCACCGCGCACGGGCCAATACCCCATCTTGCGCCGCCTCGGCGAATGGGCACTCCGCAGCGCGGAAGCATGGCGCAAGACCTTTGAGTTTTGCGGCGAAGTCTCCATTGCCTTCTTCAACTTTTTCCGAGGTCGCGCCCGAGTCCGCGCCCGCGAGTGTTGGGCCTTGATACAATCCGGCGGCGTCGAAGCTCTGCCGATAGTCTCGCTAATCTCCTTTTTGACCGGCCTCATACTCACCTATTTTGGCATGTTACAAATGCGTCAAGTCGGTGCTGTCAGCTACGTCCCGGGCGTGGTTGGCCTCACAGTATTGCGCGAAATGGGCGTATTGATGACGGGTGTGATTTTGTGTGGCCGCACTGCCACCGCCTACGCCTCGCAACTCGCCTCTATGCAAGTTTCCGAAGAGATACCTGCTCTGCGAGTGCTTGGCATCTCGCCCATCGAATACCTTGTCCTCCCGCGCATCATCGCCCTCTTCTTTATGATGCCGCTGCTGACTCTCTATTCCAACTTTTGCGGCATCCTCGCGAGCATCCTCATTTGTTCTACGATGGACCTCTCGTTCACTCAAACCGTTGAAATGATGACAAGTTGGTTTGCCACTTACGGTTTCTTTACGAGTCTTGCATCGGGTCTTATAAAGAGTGCTTGTTTTGCTGTGCTCATTGCGGGTGCCGGATGTTTTCGAGGTATCAACAGTGGAAAAAGTTCGCAAGCTGTCGGCGATGCCACCACCTCTGCCGCCGTCCTCAGTATAACCCTCCTCGTCATCGCCGACGCCGTTTTCTCCGTCCTCTTCAACGCAATCAACTTCTATCACAGGTAACCCTCTTTTTCACAGCCGCAGTTTCTTCAATCCATGAGCACAATCCTCCCTATAAACATCGAAAACCTCGTCCGACTTCAAGGCGTAGAGTCCGTGCGCATTGAGTTCAAGACAAGTTAGAATGCCTCAACTACTGGGGTGCAAGTGCTACGGACAATCTGCGCCTTTGCAAACGACTACCAGAACATCAATGGCGGCTATATTATCCTAAAAACGGCAGTTAATGCGGATGGTTTTGCACAATCTTTTGGCCGTCTGCGGCTTGCGCTTTCCGCTCCACGCACCGCAAGGTGCGCGTCGGGAAAGCGCAAACCGCATCCGCCTCAAAATCTTGCGCAAACCCATCCCGCTGAACTGCTGTTCTTAGGTTAATGCGGGCGGTTTTGCACAATCTTTTGGCCGTCTGCGGCTTGCGCTTTCCGCTCCACGCACCACAAGGTGCGCGTCGGGAAGGCGCAAACCACAGCCGCCTCAAAATCTTGCGCAAACCCATCCCGCTGAACTGACGTTCTTAGGTTCAAAAGCGGTTTTCGAGTTGGATGGGAAATGGTCTTACTTTTGGGGCGCGTCGAACTCCGACGCCATGCCGTCGAGCAGAGTTGTTTTGCCCTTACGCGCCTCGGTGCCGTCGTCTTCGGCAAGGCCGACGTCGTTGGCGGTGAGTTTTTGCGGGGTGGTGGCGCGGGCTATCCACTCGCTGATTTGCCCGGGCGAGAGGACATCGGAGGCGGGCAAATCGCCGAGGGTTTTCAGTCCGCAGAAGTCGAGAAACTTGTCGGTCGTGCCGTATTGAATGGGACGCCCGGGCAAATCGGCGCGCCCCGTGACGATGACGAGTTCTAAGTCAACGAGGCGGGCGACAGCGTTGTCTGCGGAGACGCCGCGGATGGCTTCGATTTCGGAGCGAGTGACGGGTTGGCGGTAGGCGACGACGGCGAGGGTCTCGAGGGCAGCTTGGCTGAGGCGCATGGGCTTGGGGTCGTTGCGAAGGAGGCGCACCCACTCGGAGTATTCGGGCGAGATGACGAGACGGAAGCCCTCCGGCCCTTGCAAGATGCGCGTGACCTCGCCGGAGTCGGCCATTTCTTGGTTGAGAGTCTCGACGGCTTCGCGGATTTGGGTAGCAGTGAGCAAGGTGGGAACTTGGTCTATTATGTCTTGGATGAGGCGCTGGGTGGCGTCGGCGGGCAGGGGTTCGCGGACGGCGACGTGGGGGACGCCTGTGACTTCTGGCGGAGGCGGCACGGCTGGGAAGTCGTTGGCTGGCGCGGTGGCGGTGGCGTCAGTGCCAGCGGGGTTGTTGGCGTCGGGGTCATCGGCGTCGGCGTCGCTGTCGGCAGGGCGGTTTTTTTCGCGTTGCTCGTGGTAACGGGTGATGACTGCTTGGATGTCTTTTATCGAGACAGCCTCCGAGGTGGAGACGAGCAATGTTTTGAGGACTTTTTTGAGATTAAACTCCATGTGCGTTGTAGTGTGCCAACGGAGGGAGTGCGGCGCAATTTCAAAAAGACAGCAAGGGCGGGCGGGGAGGGCGGCGAGGGCAGGGGGGGGAGGGGTAAATTGTTTTTGCCTCCTCGCGATTTTGAGTGGGAACTTGGACGCATCCAGCCCCGCATGGGGCGAGATGTGCATAACCGGAGGTGTAGCGCAGCGGAACCTCCGGCCTGCCGCCACCTGCAACAAAGCCCCGTCGGGGCGAGATTATCGGGTTATCAGACGTTGCTGGTGGTATTCCGTTGTGCGCACCCCGCAACAATTCTGTGGTGGGGACCTCAAGAGAAATGTGCATGAACTGTATCGAAGTCAAGTAGAAAAAATGGCTGCCTTTTAATTCGGGCGAGGCAAGCAGGCCAAATGTCTGTTGCGTTGTAAGTGCATGATTTTCTAAGCACTTCCCAAAAAAATCTGCATGTCC
>JAITPT010000241.1 GCA_031289285.1 Puniceicoccales bacterium | reverse complement strand
GCAACCCCCTGCGTTACGTTTGGAAGGCGCAGGGCAGCGACATCTTGGAAAAGATACAGCGAGCACGGGAAAAATTGAAAAAATGTAATGGTTAGACAATTAAGAGACGCTACAATAGCGTGGCACTCACAGACCCCCTACAACAACCCGATAACCCCCGCCTCCGTGCGAGCCTGCGACAATTAAATGGCAGCCATTTTTTCCACTTGACTCCAAAATAGCCACGGACATTATCCCCTCCGCTTCACACATCGCCGAGTGATAGCGTGACACTCACAGACCCCCTACAACAACCCGATAACCCCCGCCTCCGTGCGAGCCTGCGACAATTAAATGGCAGCCATTTTTTCACTTGACTCCAAAACAGCCACGGGCATTATACCCTCCGCTTCACATCTGCGTCATCTGCGGTTAAACCCGAATTCCCCCTTTGCCCCCTTCTCGCTTCTCGCCACTTCCCTTCTCGCCACTTCCCTTCTCGCCGTTTCGCCGTGCCAGCATTCGTTGTTGAGAAAGCACCACGGGAGATGTTTTCTCTGCGGACATGCTTTCTGTGCGCATTATTCCCTGCCTCGATGTCAAGGCCGGACGGGTGGTTAAAGGGGTTCAATTTGAACAGCTCCGCGATGCGGGCGACCCCGTGGAGTCCGCCCGCGCCTACCAAGGGCAAGGCGCAGACGAACTCGTGTTTCTCGACATCACGGCGTCGAGCGATGGGCGTGGCATCATGCGCGATGTGGTGGAGCGCACCGCTGACGAGGTTTTCATGCCACTAACCGTCGGCGGCGGCTTGCGCACCGTGGAAGACATTCGCGCCATGCTCAACGCAGGTGCCGATAAGGTCTCGCTCAACACCGCCGCCATCAGCGACCCAGCCCTCGTCCTCAACTCCGCTCGCAAGTTTGGCAACCAGTGCATCGTCGTCGCCATTGATGCGCGCCGCGAGCCAGACGGGCACTCTTGGAAGGTCTATACGCACGGCGGGCGAAATCGCACCGAGCTTGACGCGGTCGAGTGGGCGCAAAAAGTGGTGTCGCTCGGCGCAGGGGAAATCTTGCTCACGAGCATGGATTGCGACGGCACAAAAAATGGCTACGACATCGAGCTTACGCGGCGCGTAAGCGAGGCGGCGACTGTGCCAGTGATTGCCTCCGGCGGCGCGGGAAATCTCAGCCATCTGGTTGACGTGGTGCGCGACGGCAAGGCAAGCGCCGTGCTCGCGGCATCCATTTTCCACTTCGGCACACACACAATCCGCGAGGCAAAAGAGACGCTGGGCGCGGCGGGTTTGCCGGTGCGTTTGCTCTGAAACGGGGAACGCTCACCACACACAGCGGCGAGGTGCGCACGAAAAAAACTGTGCTTGCACAGGAAGCGGTGCGGCGATATGCCAGATGAAAAAATCGCAACTCCTCCCTTTTTTCCCGACAATGGAAACCCACGGCACATACACCGGACTCATCCGGCAAATAGACGACATGTTGTCGCAACTACCTGTTTTGCGGGCGTTGTGTTCGGACGGGCGCACCACCGCAATTACCACCAAAGTCTTCCGTGGTCTGGCTGACCTACAGGCCGCGCTGTGCCAACCAGCAGACGGCGAGACGGGCAGCGGCACGGCGGAAACAACCCGCCTGCTGAGCCAATGCGCCAATCATTTTTCCTCACTCTGGGGCTGCTGCTCGACACTGGCAGCACAGGAAAGTTTTGTCGCGCTCGCCCGCCAATTCGACGCGCTGCGCGACGGCCTCAGCGGACAAAATCCCGCCGCCGCCGAGACGCCCCCAGAGCCTCCCAGCAAGCAACCTCCCGCCGCTAATTTTTCGGAGGCCCCGCCAAAAAATACTTTCGAGGAGAGAACACCTGTTGCCCAGCCCGTCGCTGCCACCAGCGAGTTCCCCGCGCAAGATGGGCAGACGTGGGAACCTCCACCAGTGCCGGAGGTGTCGGCACCGGAGACACTGCCGCTGGATTTCTCGCAAACACAGCCAGCAGCGGAGCCACCCCCCGTCGTGATATTTAGCATTCCACGCTGGAAACTTCTTTGGAAAAAACATGGCGGCGAAAGTCTGCTCATCTCCATCGCCGTCCATGCCGTGCTCCTCATCCTCGCCTACGTCATCGTCTCGCAGGTTGTCACTTACTCGCTCAAGCCTTTGGACGAGTTTGACACTGGCGCAGGCGGCGGCACCAATGGCGACAAAGTTTCCATGAGCGAGCACCGCATCAAACCCCGGAACGCTAAGAGTGCCGTCAAGGCCGTCCCCAAGCTCACGGTCAAAGGTGCGGCCAGCGTCTCGCTTCCCGAAATGCCAAGGATGACAATGGCGCTGGAATCGGGCAGCGCAATGGGTGCCAAATCGAAGGGCTTCGGCGGCGGCGCGGGCGGTGGCATCGGCACGGGCATCGGCCCCGGGCGTGGCGGCGGAAGAAACATGGTCACCATATTCACTCCGAAAAGAGTCATGGGCGTCGAAGTCAGAACCGAGAAGAAGGTCGCTGTCTATCTCGACAACTCCGGGAGCATGGTGCCGTTTCTCGAAAACGTGAAAAAAGAAATCTACAAAAGTTTTCCCGACGCCGACATCTTCGAGCACAACGGCATCTTCACCTTCGTCGAAAACGGAAAAGTGCGCGGCGGAAGAGGGTTCAAGATGCCGCCCCGCTCTCACATACAGGGTCTCCCTCCCCAAGGTGCCGCACCGAAGCTGACGCCCCACGGAAAAAGCATCTACTCCCGCTACGCGACCAACTTCGACGTCGGCTCCGTCGGTGCTTGGGCAGACATCATGATGCAGGACACCTACTACGGAGCACTCGTCATATTTTCGGATTTTCAAGATGGCATACTGATAGACGGAAGTAGAACGAAAGCCTCCTCCTTCAAGGGCGACAGCCGTTGGGTGAACCAATTCAAACGAGCTGACAAAAATAGCGCCCCTCGCCTTTACCTTTTTTCGATAGACCAAGAGCCGCAAGACATCTGGCAACGTTGCGTCGTAGCCTCCGGCGGCGAAACAAAAATGATGCCTGAACTGCGAAACGTAGTTCAGTGGCCACCGGCCCAAGGCGGTCCAAGCGCACAACCATCCGCCGCCACCGCAAAGAAAAAATCAACCAAAGCAAAAAAAACAACGACCACGAAAAAGAAATCTGGTGGTGGCGGTTTCGCAGTTGACGACGAAGAAGAGGAGGAAGAGGACGACGGCAGCAGCAGCACCAAAAAACCAGCACGGTAAGCCAAGACAATGCAAAGAGACGGAGTTGGGCTTTCTTGCGAAATCAGAAGACCTCGTTATCAATAAGGCGCGTGGCACCCAGATACGCAGCGACGGCGAGTAAATGTTTGCCCGCGCCAAGCTCGCCGACCGTTTCCACGGGAGCCATCGTCACTGCGTCGGCGAGAACGATGTATTGCGGGCAAAAGGCCGGAAAACACCCCAGATGTGCAGCGACGGCGGCAAGCACCTCCGGCGCCGCAACACCGGAGCGGGCGACGGATTTGCCTGCGAGAAGAGCAGCGTGAAGTTGCGGAGCGTCGCGACGTTCTGCCGACGTCAAATAACGGTTGCGCGAACTGAGTGCCAGCCCGTCCGCTTCGCGGGCAATCGGTGCGACGGAGATTTTCACTGGCAAAAAAAGATCGCGCACCATCTTGCGCAGCACGGCGACCTGCTGCGCGTCCTTTTGCCCAAACACCGCCACATCGGGCGCGACGATGTTGAAGAGCATGTGAACGACTGTCGCCACGCCGCGAAAATGTCCAGGGCGAAACTCGCCGCACAGCCCCTTGGCGCACTGTTCCTCGTTGACGAATGTGGAAAAATCCTGCGGGAACATCTCCGCCGCCGTGGGCAAAAACACTGCATCCACTCCGGCTGCCTCGCAAGCCGCGAGGTCGGCGGCCTCGGTGCGCGGGTATTTTTCAAAGTCTTCGCCGACACCAAACTGGACGGGATTGACGAAAATCGAAACCACGGTGCTGTTTGCCTCTTGGTGTGCGCGGGTCACAAGGCTAAGGTGTCCACGATGGAGGCACCCCATCGTCGGCACGAGACCGATAGTTTTGCCGCCAGCGCGGCTCAGTGCGGAGAACTCCCGCATTTGTGAAACATTACGAATGACTTGCATAACACCGCCCACAATACTCCCCCCGCTCCCCGTGTCCACAATGTCCGCACCCCCCAAATAATTAGACAGACTAATTTTTATTTGCTTTTGCAACTTCCGGGACTGACTGACCTTCCGTCCTTGGCTCTACTACCGCCTCACTTTTTCTCATTTTTCACGTTTCGCTTTTCAAAAATCATGAAAGCCCCCCACCACCACCCCTCACTCGCTTTGCCCATTCTTGGACAAAAAAAGGTTCTTCGCTACTTTGAGTGGGAACTCAAGTGTAGTCAGCCCCGCATTATGGCGAGATGTGCATAACCGGAGGTGTAGCGTAGCGAAACCGCCGGTCAGCTGCCCACCCGCAGCAAAGCCCCGCAGGGGGGCGAGATTATCGGGTTACCAGATGCTGGTGGTGTGTATTCCGTTGCAATTTCGTGGAGGGCACGAGGTGGGCACTGCAAGGGAAAGTTGCACGAACCGCAGCGAAGTCAAGTAATAAAATGGCTGCCTTTTAATTCGCACCGGTCAGCTGCCCACCCGCAGCAAAGCCCCGCAGGGGGCGAGATTATCGGGTTACCAGATGCTGGTGGTGTGTATTCCGTTACAATTTCGTAGAGGGCACATGCTGGGCACTGCCCGGGAAAGTTGCACGAACCGCAGCGAAGTCAAGTAATAAAATGGCTGCCTTTTAATTCGCAAACAATAAATTGGCAAAATGTTGCCCGTGTTGTAAGTGCATGATTTATCGCGTAGTTGAGAGGCGGATACTTACTTCTCCCCTTCCCCCGCCTCCCCCTACCCCCGCCTCTCTCCAAATAATTAACCAGACTAAAGATTTTGCCATTGGGGCACCCGATAATCT
>JAITPT010000204.1 GCA_031289285.1 Puniceicoccales bacterium | reverse complement strand
CCGGGCAAATATGTCACGATTGAGCGCGTCTGGAAAACAGGCGACACCGTGCGCTTTGTTTTGCCGCTGGCTGTGCGCCTGACAAAATACACAGGCACCGAGAAGGACTTCAAAAACGCATACGCGCTGGAATACGGCCCCGTGTTGTTAGCAGTAACGGGCGCAACGTCACGCGGCATCGCAAACATTCCGCTAACGCCAGCGGAATTTCTAAAGAAATTGCGTCCCGTTGCAGGCAAACCTTTGCATTTCACAATAGACGCACCTGACGCCGCGCCGTGGAAAATTATTCCCTACTACGAAGTGAAAGGTCCGCTGTTAGATAGTTTCACGTGCTTTCCAAATTTGACACCTCCCCGCGCCCCGTAGGGAGGCAACTGGGAACGCTGGCATTACCCTAAAAACGGCACTTACCCTAAAAACGGCAGTTAAATCGGGTCGTCTTGCGGAACATGGGACAGCATCTGCACTTAGCCTAAAAACGGCAGTTGGAGGGGAAGTATTGCGAGAACATGTTGCGTCAGATGCGTTTTTCTCTCTTGGGCTTTTGTGAAGGCGCACCCTTCGGTGCGTCGAACAAAAGCACTAAGCGCAGATGGCGTAACAGGTTCCGCAAGACTCCCTGATTCAACTGCCGTTTTTAGGCTTAGCCTTCAACTGCCGTTTTTAGGTTGAACGGCATTGGGTCTCAATCCCATGTTTGTGTCGCCCGAACCTCGCGTTCCGTCGGGACGCAACGCTATCGACATTCCGTCCATACGGGGATGACTACGGGACATTCCTTTTCAAAAGCACTTCTAATTTAGGAAACGTGTATAGTATTTCTGGCGTCACCCGCGTTGTTACGAGGTCGAGAATGCGTCCTGAGTGCCGAGCGTTGCGTAGATAATTTCCCTCGTGCAAGTCACCAACCAAGAATGCACCTTCCGGCGTCTGCGTCACATAAAGCGAATCAAATAAATCCAGCGGCACTACATCAGGCGCAACCCACGACAACCCAGAGCGAGCATTCACGGCGTAACGCTCCGTATGCGAAAGTTCGTTTTCCGTCCAGCCGTATGGCTGCTTAACAACCAACTCTCCACAGGCCATGCGCCCTGTGACTTCCGTCGGCACGCCGCCAATAGCATTCAAGACGTAAATCTTTTCCAGAAGGTCATTTTTATCGTGCGAATTGCGCGAATCGAGACGCCCATTTTTATTCACAAAATAAATATCTCCAGCCGTGCCATTCTCGCCTGTAGAGAAAACTTTATAGACCACGCCGCGTTTTTTATCAAGATAAACATCTGCTTCTGCACCACTGTCTAAGCGCGGAAGACGCGAGCCATCGACACCGATGAGTTCCTCTCGATTGTCCGCTACACAAATTCCCACGACGGGCACGGAAGGCCAGCCACCACGGCTTCCCATTGCGCATTGTTTTTCCGTGCCCATTCCTTCCTGCTCTCCGGCGTCTGCACCAACAACGTCCGCAGACCGCGTTCGTAAGCCAGCAAAAATTCTTTGTCCCGTCGCAACAGAGACTCTGCGGCCTCCAATGTAAGACCTGACGCCGCTAAATGCATCCGGTGAATACGAAACTTCCCATTGGGCGTCAGAACAAACGCGCTGTCCTCGCCCGCCTCGGTTTTGTCTGTCTTGGCTTTGTCGGTGTTTCCCATAGCCAGACAGCATATCGCTCGCCGCCTCCGCAGTCAAGCCAATTTGCCTACGCGAACATTGTCCGTGCGAACGCGCCAACATCTTCTTTTTCTTAGTGCTTTCCATAGACAAGTAGCATATCGCTCGCCGTTCTGCCCGTCAAGCAGATTTTTCGCGACTCTGCGGCTTGGAGAATAAACCTAAAAATGGCAGTTGAATCGGGTCGTCTTGCGGAACCTGTTGCGGCATCTGCGTTTTTTCTGTTCGGCTTTGTTCGACGCACCAACAGGTGCGCCTTCACAAAGTCCCAAGAGAGAAAAACACAGCTGCCACAACATCTTCTCGCAATACTTCCCCTCCAACCGCCGTTTTTAGGTTGATAGGAACGGGGAACACCCGCCTACGTTATTTACAGAGTTTGCGGATTATGTCGCCTTCTTCTTTGACGTAGGGTGTGCCGTCTTTGCGGAGGAGGTCGAAAGACCAGTGCGGCGGTTCGGGATTATTTTTGTCCTTCGGACGCCAGCCCCAAGGGATGTTTGTTTGGGTGCGCCCAGCGACGAGGCCCCAATTTATTGCGCCTATGTTTGCTTCTTTTTGCCAAGGCATGATTGCTTGGAAACCGGAGTGTTTGGCGCGTTGCATGTATTCTGTGCAAACGACAGGACGCTCCGTGCCAGATTGGGCGCGCACCCACGCGACACGCTTTTTGTGATCCGCCAAACTGCCGTAACAGTGATACGTAAGGACATCGGAATGCGTTGTGTGAAATGCGTTCAGGGCGTTGTAGTTTTTGTTGAAATCGAAGACGCCAGTGGTTAGAGGTTGCGAGGGATTGATTGTCCGTGCCCATGCGTAAATATTTTTCACTAAGGGCAAACTTTTGATGCCATAACCGCTGTTGCCCGGCTCGTTGTATAAATCCCAGAGGACAATGCGTGAGTCGTCCTTAAACTCGGTTAAAATGTCTTTCACGTATGCTTCCAGCGTCGTGATAAGTTCGGGACGGCGGAAGAGTAAATTGCCCGGGTCGCGCAGCCAGCGAGAATTGTGAGCACCGGGGATAGGTTCCGGTTGTTTCCCTGTTTTGAACTCGGCATTCCAGCAATCATCGAAGAAAACCAAAACGGTTTTTATTCCGCGCTTAGAGGAGATGTCCAAGTATTGTTTTATACGTTTTTTGAAACCTTCTTTGTCACTTACCCAAGCGGCATGGTGGAGAAAGACGCGCATACAGTTAAAACCGAGGTCTTGTGCGTAGCCGAGTTCGCGGTCAATTGTCTTTGGGTCAAAGGTTTCCGCTTGCCACATCTCTAATTGATTGCAAGCGGTGCTTGGCGTGAAGTTGCAACCGCGTAGCCAGCCATTTTGTTTTTGCCACGCCTGCGCTTTTTCTAACGGCCAACGTTGGTCTAAGGGGGCGGAAAATTGGTAGCGACCGGAGGCGACTTCATAGACAACACTTCCGTTTTCTACGCGGAGAAATTTGATGCCGCTGTTTTTCTCTGGTGTGCCGCCGCTCTCTAAGATGCCTGCTCTATCGGTGCTGGGGATATGGACAATTGCGGTTGTGTTGACAGGGACTTTGACGTGCCAGAAAAACTTTCCATCCGCTTTTTGCCAAGCACTCTCAATCGTTCCGTAAGGAGAATTGTAGGATGCGGAGACGTTTTTGAGGTCGGCGGGCGGGCGCGGGCGCATGATGATTTGTTTGAAGCCGGGTTTGCCTGCTTTTATTCCGGCGAGTTCTTCGTAATACCAAATCAGTAAATCGCCGAGAAGCATAACGTGGTTGTGCGAGTTCATTGATGGATTGGCGGTGTTGCCGTTCCAGAGTTCCCAAATTGTCGTGGCATCATTCTCTATCATATAACCCCAACTTGGATAATCGCGGTTTGTGGCGATTTTATACGCGAGTTCTCCGCCGCCGTTGTTGGCGAGTGTGCGCATCAGCCATTGCAAACCGACAAGGCCAGAGCTGACGTGCCCTTTGAAATCTACTTCTGTTTTGCGGACAATGTTGTCGAAGACTTTTTTCTCTAAGCCTTCTGGCACCATTCCGTAGGCGAGCGAGAGGACGTTGGCGGTGACGGTGCCGTTGTCGTAGTTGGCAGTTGCAGGGTTGAGGAAACGTTTGTTGTGCGCGTTCTTTGTCGCGAGGGCTTCTGTTGCAAAATAACGTGCGTCGTCCGGCTTGTTTTGGATTGTCGCAAAACGCTCCATGAGTTTCAGTGTTCTGTAATAAAAGGTAGTGCCCAAAACCGCGCCGTTTGTTTTGCGTGACGGGTCTTTGGAATGGACGAGCGAGGGAGATTCTGGCGGCATACACCAGTCGCCGTATTTGTCTTTTACAAGAATGCCGTTGCGGCAGTATTTGCGTTTCATATAATTGAGCCATTTCTTCATCGCCGCGTAGTGTTTTATGATTGGCTGGGTGTCGCCGTATTGTTCGTAAAGCATATTTGCGATGATGATAAAAGTGCCCGGCCATGTCATATTGTCGGAATAAACACTGATAAAAGTTGGGGCGACATCGGGGATACTTCCATCGTGGCGTTGCGCTTGTGCAATGTCGTCGAGCCATTTTGCGTAGAGCGTGTGATTGTCGAAGAGAAAACTTTCTCCGTGTGAGCCGATAGCGCGGTCGCCGAGCCAGCCGTAGCGTTCGTCGCGCTGAGGGCAATCGGTGGGCATTCCGTGGTAGTTGCCGCGAATGCCCCAGAAGGCGTTTTTATAGATTTGGTCAAGGGTCTTGTTGGAGCTAAGAAAGAAGCCTGTGTCGCTCATTGCGTCGTGGACGACTTTGCCGAGGAAGTCGTTCACAGAAGGCGTTCCTGGGTAACCAGTTATTTCGACATAACGGAAGCCGTGGTAAGTGAAAGATGGTTCCCATTTTTCTTCGCCGTCGCCCTTGAGAGTGTAGGTGTCTGTGGCGCGGGCACTGCGGAAATTGGCGGTGTAGATAGTGCCGTCTTTTTTGAGTGTTTCTGCGAAGCGGAGTTTGATAGTGTCGCCCGCTTTGCCGCGTGTTTTTATTTGTAGCCAGCCGACCATGTTTTGTCCCATATCGAGGAGAAAAACGTTGTCCTTTTGTTTTTTTATAGAAATGGGCTTTAGGGTTTCTGTGATGGTTATATTCGGCGTGGTTGCGCCTTCTAATTTACCGCTGGGTGTTTTGACTAATTGGGCAGGTGTCCAGTGCGAGTCGTCGAAGTTGGGTTTATCCCAGCCGGGCATTTCTTTACGGGCGTCGTAACTTTCGCCGTCCCAGTAGCTGTTGGCGCGGATGGGGCCGTCGGCGGTGGTTTTCCACGAGTCGTTGCTGACGATTATTTCTTTGGAGCCGTCGGCGTGTTGCAATTCGAGTTGGAGAAGCAGGCGCGGGGTTGCGAAAACGCGGGTAGGGCCGAAAAACCAGCCGCAGCCGAGAGCCACACCGAGGGCGTTTTTGCCGGAAGTGATTTGGTTAGTGACGTCAAGGGTGTCGTATTTTATTGTTTTTGTGTAGTCGGTAGGCAGCGGGGAGAGTTCGTGTGTGCCGAGGATTTTTCCGTTAAGAGAGAGTTTATATATGCCGAGACCGGAGACGTAGAGAATGGCTTTGGCAGGTTTTTTCGCGGCGGAAAACTCTTTTCTAAAATAGCGTCCGGCGAGACTGCTGTGACGGCCTTTGGGCGTTTCGCCTTTGAAAAATTTGTCGAGGCCAATCCATTTTGCCTGCCATTCGTTTGAGCGAATGCCTGTGGAAAATGTGGCGAGGGGTTGGGGCGAGACGGCTGTGAGGGTGACTGCTTTCTCCGGTGTTTCGGCGGTGATGAGGACATTCCAGTAGTAATGAGTGCGGCTTTTTAGCGGCGACCCCGCGTAGGGGACGAGCACGGAGGCATCGGATTTGACCACGCCGGAGTCCCAGATGTCGGGTGTTTCGGCGGTGATTTTTTCGGGAGATGTCGCCACGAGGATGCGGTAGGAGGTTTGGGCGACGCCGCGCCCTGCGGGCGGGGAGGTGTCGGTGGGCAAGGTGACGGTGGGCCGACGTGGCGCAGGGGTGCTGGCGGTGGTGTTGGTGTTAGCGTTAGCGTTGGCGTTGGTGCGCGAGGGGGCGGGAGCTCGGTCGTGGAGATTGAGTTTCCATGAAAAGCGCGGCGCAGTGGTTTCGATGCCGAGCGGCTCGCGGAGGTTGTCCACGCGCAGGTCGTCGGTGGAGAGCCAGAAGTTTCGGACCGCTGGCGGCGCGGTGTCTGAGGCGGGCTTGGCAGCGAGCGTCGCGGCAGCGGGCAGTGCGGCGGCACAGAGCAGGGCGGCGAGCGCGAGCGGGAGTCGGGAGAGTAGTTTTTGCATGAAATGCGTGAAGGGAGATTTTAGCATAGAAAGGAGGTAGACAACACGGCAGGGGAGATGTTCCGGCAGGGGAGGGGAGGCGAGGGGTGATGTCGTTTTTTTTAGTTGAACCCCGTTCTGGTTTCCAGTTTCTAAGCGGCGGTTTTTTTAACCCAAGCTCAAGCCCGCACACCAGCACTCACGCTCACACACAACTCTCACTCACCAACCGCATCCTACCCATGTCCAGCCAACCACCTCTTCGTCGCCCGCCGCAATCTGCCGGCCCCCAACGCCCGCCGCAGCCCGGCGCAGCCCGCCCGCCGCAACAGCAGCAAGCCGCCAACCCGCAGCAACAGGCCGCCTACGCCGCGCAACAACAGCAAGCTGCTTACGTCGCGCAGCAACAAGCCTACGCCCAGCAGCAGGCTTACGCGCAACAGCAGCAGGCTTACGCGCAGCAGCAGCAAGCGGGCTACCCGCAGCAGCAAGGTTACCCGCAGCAGCCGGGCTACTACCCGCCCGCCGCTGGCTTTCCCGCTGCCCCCGCCGACCCGCTCGCGGAGATGCGCGCCAAACAAAAACAGCGCACCCTCATCGTTCGTTGCGTCACTGGCGGCATCGTCGGCGTCGTGTTCATAGGTGCAATCATCGCTGCTATCATCATGGGCGGTGTCTCCGGCAAGCAAGTCGCCGCCGAGGCGGTTTTCAAGGCACTCGCCAAAGAAAAAGGCGAGGCCGGCACCTTCGTCGCCTCCAACTTCACCACTTGGCCAGTCACAATTCCTGAGGACTCCTACTCTTACTACGTCGTCCAAGACGACAGTGAAAAAGGCCACTTCAAATCCTACTTTCGCGTGCGTATGGACAAAGTGTTTCTGTTCATCTGGACAGCCCGTAGCGTCGAGCGCGAAAGCTGGACCGATGAAAAAGACTTCCTCGGATACGCCCGCCGTAGCAAATGGGAAGTCGGCACAAAAGAGGCCGGCGACAAATAACCACGCCGCCGCCGCCCGCCAAACATGCTCTCCCTCCGCCAGCGTTTTTTGCCGCCGCTCGGCGACCGCCGTCGGCTCACCGCTCGCGACGCCGCCGTGTTTGCAGTGGTGCTCGCTGGCGTCTTCGCGACCGCCCTTTTCTCGCCTGTGATAACGGTAAAAACCGCTCCCGCCGCGCCGCAGTTTCGCGCCACAATTCCCAGCCCCGAACACCAACTCGCGCTGCGCGGAGAAATTGACCTGCGCGACTCCGAACCGCTCTACTTGCCGACGCGCTGGAACTTCGGGCACAACACCGGAAACGCCGCGCCGCGCCGCAACTCCGAGTTCAACGAGCTTGCGCCTGAGGCTTTCGCGCCCGAGCTTCGCGCCCGCGAAGGTGCCCCGTTGCCCCTCGGCGCAATCCCCGTGCCCGCCACACCGCCACTGGAAAACCTCCTCCCGCTACGTTACTGGCGGGCGGCAGACTCTCTCGGGATCCAACCCGTCCCCCCGCAAACCATGCCGCCCCCAAGGCAGGCATATCTGCGCGTCGAGCGAGTCAGCGACTCCGTTGTGTTTTTCGAGGAAACGCTCCACGACATTTTTCCGACCGAAGAAGCCGCCTCGCGCTGGCAACCCGCCGCCTTCACAATCTGGGTGGATTTGCAGGGAATTGTTGGCGCACCCGTTGCCGTGCCGTGGATTGACGGCACCACAGGCCCCGGCAACGCCATCATCGCCGACGCCATGCGCCGACACCTCTCCACGCCGGAGTTTCTCGCACGGATACCGCCCGGCTACTACCGCGTCAACTTTGGCCCCTGAAAAAACGCCGAACACCGAACCACCGATGAACCACCTCCACCCATACTGGCGCATCTCTTACGTCGAAGCGCCGAAACCCGCCGCCAGCGCGGACATCTTTGCGGACATCCCCAAGGCCACCGACGACAAATCAGTCCACCTCCTCCATCGAGGCGCGACTGCCTACATCGTTCTCAACCGTTTCCCCTACACGGCGGGGCACCTCCTCGTCGTCCCCTACCGGTCTGCTGCCGTTCTCGCCGACCTCCTCCCTGCCGAGCGCGCCGAGATGATGGATTTGCTCGTCCTTGGTCAGAAAATCCTCACCGACGCCCTTCGCCCCGACGGTTTCAATGTAGGCTTCAACATTGGTTCTGCCGCTGGTGCCGGTATCCCCAAGCACCTCCACGCCCACATCGTCCCGCGCTGGTCTGGCGACAACAACTTCATGCCCGTCCTCGCCGACACCCGCATCCTCCTCGAATCTCTCGACTCCATCTGGGAACGCCTGCGAACGTTTTGTCCAGAAAAACCTTAAACCTAAAAACGGCAGTTAATGCGGGTGGTTTTGCACAATCTTTTGGTCGTCTGCGGCTTGCTCTTTCCGCTCCACGCACCACAAGGTGCGCGTCGGGAAAGCGCAAACCGCGTCCGCCTCAAAATCTTGCACAAACCCATCCCGCTGAACTGCCGTTTTTAGGATAAACCTAAAAACGGCAGTTGGAGGGGAAATATTGCGAGAAGATGTTATGGCAGGTGCGCTTGGTGGCGGTGTGAAGGCGCACCTGTTGGTGCATCGAACAAAGCCACAAAGTGCAGATGCCATAACAGCTTCCGCAAGACGACCCGATTCAACGGGCGTTTTTTAGGATAACGGCTTCCGCAAGACGACCTGACTCAACGGGCGTTTTTTTAGGTTTATCTGTGACGGCGCATGGCGGAGAGACCGATTGGCCAATCGGTGGAAGTGGTGTCGGCGGCGAAGGGGACTGGGTGACTTTTGGCGCGACGGTGGGTTGTGTTGGCGTATTGTGCCATGCACGCAGCGACAAATGCTTCGTCGCCGATAACGCCACCGTGGCTGAACCACGGCATTCGCTGGAGCAAACGCTCCGATAACGGAAGTTTCCCGCCAGCGTCG
>JAITPT010000200.1 GCA_031289285.1 Puniceicoccales bacterium | reverse complement strand
CCAAGCCCCTTGCTGCCTGTCACCTTTGCCCGTGAAAAAATCCCGCCTGTTCCACAGCATTTTCGGGCTGCTCGCGCTCGCCGCCTGCACCGCCACCGCTGCCGCCGCCGCGCCGGCCTCCTCAAAACCCGCCGCAAAACCCGCCGTCGCAGCGCCTGCCGAAGACGGCTGGGTGGCACTCTTCAACGGCAAAGACCTCACGGGCTGGAAAGTGCTCGGAGGCAAAGCGGACTTCAAAGTCGTCAACGGCGAAATCGTCGGCACCATCGTTGTCGGCAACCACAACACCTTTCTTTGCACGGAAAAAAACTACGCCGATTTCATCCTCGAGCTCGAATACAACTGCCCCGAGGAGATTAACTCTGGCGTCCAAATCCGCAGCGAATGGAACGAGGAGCGCCGCGAGGTGAAGGACATCCCTGCCCTGCCCCGCCAACGCCACAAACAGGTTTTCTCCGGCCCTAAGCACGTCTCCGGCTACCAAGTGGAAATCGAGTTTCGCCCTGGGCGCACCGCTGGCATCTACGACGAAGACCGCCGCCACACGTGGGTCTCGCCCCACGCGGGCACCGCCGCCGACGAGGCGTTCCGCAAACAAGGGCGCGACCGCTCCATCGTCAAGCCGGGCGAGTGGCAGAAGCTGCGCGTCGAAGCGCGTGGCACGAGTATGCGCACCTACCTCGACGGCGTGCTCCGTGCCGACGCCCAAGACTCCGCCTCCGCCACTGGCCTCATCGGCCTGCAAGTCCACGCCGCGCCCAAACGCGATGCCGGAAAATCCGTCCGCTTCCGCAACATCCGCATCAAAGAGCTTCACCAACAACCCGCGCCCGCCGCCAAATAATTTTTTCAAAAACATGCAGGACAACACCGAAAAAACCACCGACAGCGAGAAGAGCATCCGGCACAACGCATTTGACTGGACGCCCTCGCCGTGGGCGGAGTTGCGCAAACTCCGCCACGGCGGCGACCGCACCCTCGCCCGCGTCGTCGAGGACGAAGTGCTCACCGCCGCGCCCGCCACCTACCCCGCGCTCGAGAAAAAACTTCTCGCCGTGCTCGCAGAAAAAGGCGCGACCGATGTCGCCAAAGACTTCATCTGCCGCCTGCTCAAAGTCGCAGGGAGCGAGCATTGCGCCGACGCCCTCGCGCCGCTGCTCGCCGACGAAAACCTCTCCCACTCCGCCCGCTTCGCGCTGGAGGCAATCGCTGGAAAAAAAGTTGACGCTGCCCTCGCCGCCGCGCTTCCCAAACTCTCCGGCAACGCACGGCTCGGGCTGCTGGGCACAATCGCCGCACGAAAACACGCGGCTGCAAAATAACTTTTCACGCAAAATCTCCCGCTATTTTTCCCATGAAAAACACCGCCGCCGCGCCCACCGCGCCCGCCACGCCTCCCGCTGCATCCGCCGCCACGCCGCTCGCCGCTCTCTCTCGCCGCAATTTCCTCCGCCTCGGTGGTGCCGCCGCTGGCGCACTCGCATTCCCCGACATCGTGCCTGCCGCCGTCCTCGGCCCCGACGCCCCGTCCAAGCGCGTCAACTTCGCACTCGTCGGCTGCGGCATAATGGGCACTTCCAACTTCGAGAACGTCTCGCGCGGCCTGCGTTCCAAGGGTGCCTACCCGCGCGCCGTGTGCGACGTGGACGACCACCGCGCCGCCCGCGCCGCCGCCGCAGTCAACAGTGCCCTCGGCGAAAACTCCTGCCTGCGTTTCCACGATTTCCGCGACGTCACGCGCCACTCGGGCATTGACGCCGTCGTCATCGCCACGCCCGACCACTGGCACGGCCTCGTCGCCCTCGACGCCGTTCGTCACGGCAAAGACATCTATCTTGAGAAACCGCTCACGTTGACCATCGCCGAAGGGCGTGCGCTCGTGGACGAAGTTCGCCGCCACCAGCGCGTCGCGCAGACGGGCACCCAGCAGCGCAGCAGCCTCTATTTTCACCGCGCCTGCGAGCTGGTGCGCAACGGGCGTCTCGGCAAAATCAGCCGCGTCGAGGTGTGTGTGCCCGCCAACAGCCGCCACTGCGGCGCGACATGGGCGCCGGAGGCCGTGCCGGCTGGCTTCGACTACGACTTTTGGCTCGGCCCCGCGCCGTGGGCACCCTTCACGCGCCAACGCACACACTACCAGTTTCGCTTCATCCTCGACTACGCCCTCGGCCAAATCACCAACTTCGGAGCGCACGATGTTGACATCTGCCAATGGGCGCTGGGGCGCGACGAGACCGGCCCTGTCCACTTCGAGGGCTACGGCCAATTTCCCAGCACAGGCCTGTTCACCTCGCCGACGCTCATTGACGTCACCGCCCGCTACGCCGACGGCATCGAGCTGACCATCCGCAATCGCAGCGGCTCGCGTGTGCGTTTCCACGGCGAAAAAGGCTGGATAGAAGTCTCCCGCAGCGGCGTGAAAGCCTCGAACCCCGCCGTGTTAAAGGAGCAAATCGGTCCCAACGAAATCCACTTGCAACGCAGCCGCAATCACCTCGGCAACTTTTTGGAGTGCATCCGCACACGCGAAAAACCTGTTGCGGATGTCGCCATCGGGCACCGCACCACGACGATTTGTAACATCGCCATGATTGCCATGCAGCTGCGCCGCCCTCTCATCTGGAACCCCGAAACCGAGACCTTCACCGGCGACGACACCGCCAACCGTATGCGCTCCCGCGCCATGCGCGGCCCGTGGCGGCTCTTTGATGCGTAGCCGCAGGCAGGCGCGGCAGAGGGGGGCAGGTGCGCGGGTCGTAAAAAATGCGTCGGGGCTGATGCGCGGTTTTATGAAGTGCGGTGGCAGCGGCTCGCTACACCAATACCGTTCAGGTAGTGCCCAAAATACG
>JAITPT010000167.1 GCA_031289285.1 Puniceicoccales bacterium | reverse complement strand
CCTCGCGCCAATCGTCCGCCCCCCGCGTCGCGCCAGCGAGCGACACCGTGCCGCCCGACTCCGCGAGGTAGCCCGTGAGCACGGCGAGCAGCGAGGTTTTGCCCGACCCATTTGCGCCGAGCACGACCCAATTTTGCCCGCGAAACACGCGCCAATTCACTCCGCGCAAAATCGTCCGGTCGCGTTCCACGCACAGATTGGAAATATCTATCAACGGTTCCTCCATGCTTTGAGATTTCCATCGGCGCGCCTTTCTGCCAAGTCGGGAGATATGGAAAACATCGAAAACGTGATTATTCTTGGTTCAGGTTGCGCCGGTTTGACCGCCGCGATTTACACCGCCCGCGCTGGTCTCGCGCCGCTTGTCATCGAAGGCGGTCAGCCCGGCGGACAGCTTACTACGACCAGCGAGATTGAAAACTTCCCCGGCTTCCCCGACGGCATTGACGGCTTCTCGCTCACTGAAAACATGCGCAAACAGGCGGCGCGTTTCGGCGCACGTTTCGCGGGCGACACCATCGCGAGTGTCGCGCTCGCCCCCGCCGACGCCCCCGACGAGAAACGACTCTCCGGCTCCGGCGGCAAAACCTACGTCGCCCGTGCCCTCATTGTTGCTACGGGTGCCGCGCCGCGCAAACTCGGCCTGCCAGACGAGGAAAAGTTTTACGGCGGCAACGGCCTCACTTTTTGTGCCACCTGCGACGGCGCGTTTTATCGGCGCATGGAGGTGGCGGTTGTCGGCGGCGGCGACAGTGCCTGCGAGGAGGCGCTGTTTTTGACGCGCTTCGCAACCCGCGTCCACCTCGTCCATCGGCGCGACAAACTCCGTGCCTCCGACATCATGGCGGCGCGTGTGCTCGCCCATGAAAAAATCTCGCCCGTCTGGGACAGTGTGCCGGCGGAAATCCTCGCCGACGCCGACGGGCTGGTGCGCGGGCTGGTTTGCCGCAATGTCAAAACGGGTGCGTTGGCGGAGCTTGCTTGCAAAGGAATTTTCGCCGCCATCGGCCACGAGCCGAACACGCAAGCCCTGCGCGGCGCGTTAAAAACCGACCCCGCTGGTTACATCGTCGCGTCCGACGCGAGCGGGGTTCGCACGGAAATCCCCGGTGTCTTTGTCGCGGGCGATTGCTCCGACCACGTGTATCGTCAGGCGATAACTGCGGCGGGCATGGGTTGTCGCGCCGCGATTGAGGCGGAACGCTGGCTCGCAGAAACCTTCGCCTGAAAACACCACCTCCGCCCTCACCGCCACCTCCGCCTTCGCTCCCGTTCCTCGCAGCCGCCGCCCTTGAAAAAAAGTTTTGCATTCTCCGAAAAACTCCGCACCTTGCGCCCCTCACCTTTTTCAACACACACCAATACACCAACATCAACACCAACGCACATGGGAAACCTTAAAAAGAAACGCCGCTTGAAGATGAACAAGCACAAACGCCGGAAGCGCTCCAAAGCCTCCCGTCATAAAAAACGTTTGTGGGGTTAACCCGCCTCGTTTGCAAAACAGCCGCGCAACTCGCGGCTGTTTTTTTGCGCCCACGCCTCCGCCGTCCTCCCCACGCCACCGCCTCACCACTCCCGCCGTTGCCGCCTCACCCCAGCGTCTTCGCCGCATCGGTGAGCAGCTGCTCGGTCGTCTCCCAATCAATGCAAGCGTCGGTGATGGATACGCCGTATTGCAGCGAAGCCGGGTCGCACCCGCGCTCCAATCTCTGGTTCCCTGCGTGAAGATGGCTTTCGAGCATGACGCTCGCGATTGACTCGTCGCCCGCTTTGCGTTGCCCCGCGAGGTCGCGAAAAATCGGGATTTGGTTCTCGTGGTGTTTGCCGGAATTGGCGTGGCTACAATCCACCATGATTTTGTCGCGCAGCCCTGCCTCGCGTAGCTTCGCCACCGCTGCCGACACAAATTCCGTCGCGTAGTTCGGATGGTCTTTGCCCCCGCGCAGCACCACGTGCCCGTGCGTCTGCCCCATCGTGCGGATAATCGCCGTGTAGCCGTCTTCGTCCATCCCGAGGAAACTGTGCTGCGACTGCGACGCCACCATCGCGTCGAGCGCGATTTGCAGCGAGCCGTCCGTGCCGTTTTTGAAACCCACCGGCATCGAGAGTGCGCTCGCCATTTCGCGGTGCGTCTGCGACTCCGTCGTGCGTGCGCCTATGGCCGCCCAAGTGATGAGGTCGTCTATGTATTGCGGCGTGTAGGGGTCGAGAAACTCCGTCGCGGCGGGCAAGCCCATGTTGTTGATTCCGATGAGTAGCTCGCGGGCGATTTTTAGGCCGTCTTCAATCGCGTAGGTGCCGTTCAAAAACGGGTCATTGATAAACCCTTTCCAGCCGAGCGTCGTCCGCGGTTTCTCAAAATAGACGCGCATGACGATACAGAGCCGCTCCGACAAACGCTCGCGCAGGCGGGCGAGACGCCCCGCATATTCGAGCGCGGACTTCGAGTCGTGTATCGAGCACGGGCCGACGACGACGAGCAGCCGCTTGTCCACTCCGTCGAGAATGTTGCGGACCTGCTCACGCCCATCAACGACCGTCCGGTAGGCGGTCTCCGAAGCGGGTGTCAAGGTTTTTAATTTACGCGGGCTGGATACTCGCACTGTCTCAAGCACCCGCAGGTTCTGTGTGACTATCATATTTTTTTGGAAAGAATGGCTTGCGACACGGCGGCGGCCTCTTTGTTTCCCCGCGCCTCGCTTACTCCTCCTTCTCCTTCACCATTATCACGTCTGGATAGCGTTTGTAAAAAAACTCGCCTTTGAAAAAGTGCGTCAAAAAGTTCACCAAAAGTTTCCGTTCCTCTGCCGTGATTTCCTTAATGTCTCTGTCCAGAAATAAGCAGGCGAGGCCGGCGTCACCGTTCTTTTCCAACATGCGCTCAAGGAACTCTGGGCTGAAGCTCGAGGAATAGAGAAGCTCCGTCAAGATGTCTTCCTCCTCGCCCTCCCACACCGCGTCGTCTTCGTTTTTCAACGCAGACACGAGCGCGTCGTAGGAAGTCAGGACGCAGCTTCCGCCGATGATTTCGTTGAAAACGGCGACTGGGCGGTGGGCGTGTTTGGCGGCAGAACTGGGCAGCGTCGGCGTAAATGTCTTGTAGGGTGCTTCTATGCCGAGTGTCTTCACCCGCTCTTGCTGGTAGTTGCCGATGTAGTCGCGCATCTTCTCGGAAAACTCGGCGGTGTTGGCAAACACTGCCAAATCCGAGCCGAAGAAACGGACAAAACTCTCGTGCATGAGCCGCTCGCTCTCCTCCGCGCTCGCACGCAGTTTGTCGTCGAAGATATACCGCTTGTTGCCAATTGACGCTTTGAACTTTTCCGAAAAGGCAGCGAGGTGTTGCACTTTCTCCAAAGGATCACCACCGGACTGCGCGTCGTAAATCAGATGCTGCCCGCCCGACCACCGCCACTTGCCGCGCCAAGGTTGCAACATGCCCCAAACGACGACCCCCACTTTGAACCGCTCCACCTCCTTCATCTGCGTATTGAGCAGCACGGTGTAGGGCACATCCGTCAAAAGATTTTTCACAATAAGCTCGGAGGAGCTTTCCCCCGGATCCGCTCCGGGCAATACCCCAATGCTCACCACCGACTCTATGCGAAACAGCGAATCGTGCCGCCCGCGCCACGCGAGAATGTCGGCGCGGGTCTCGGCGTCCAAGCCAAGCGTGTTTGCGAAAAACTCCACGAGGCTCAGACCTCCCCAATACGTGACGTGCTCCGCAACAAATTTATCTTGGCAGGCGATAAAGCGGACCTCGATTGTCTCGGCGTTCACTTCCTCTTTGATGTTCTCAAAATATTCGCTGGAAAAATCGCTCCACGCGAAGGAGAGGAGGTAAGAGTGCCGCCCAAACCAAAGCAGCTTCCGCTTATACCCCGCGCCGTCGAATGCGTCCGCCGCGTCGAGCGGGGCCTCCAAAAACGCACGAGCCGTATCGGGCACCACACCTTTGAGGTCACTGAATTGGCGCACCGCGATCTCCGCAAGCTCGCGGAGCACGGGGTCGCTTGGCGAGAACGGGTAACCCTGTTTGAGGCCGAGAAAAATCGAATAGATGAAAAATTGGAAACGCCGCACATCGAGGGTTTCAAACGCGGGCAACGGGGCGTCGCCTTCCTTGAAAAAAAAGGGCAGCGGCGTCCCGAACAGCTCACGGTTGCGCTCCTCGACGACACGCCAGAGGAAGCCGCCGTTGTGCAAATCCACCGCCATCTGGGCGACGGCGACTGCGAACTCCGAGAAGCTCATCTCCCATGTTTCTTCCAGCGGGTCGCCTATATCATCAAGGATGCGCACGGTGAGAGATGCGTATTGGCGGGCGCTTTTGGCGATGGCGCGAAGAGCACTGGGCGGTGGCGTTTCTGGAAAAGAGACAGCGGCGATGTTGCGGATTTCTCCGGTGGAAGGCAGGCGTGGCATAGTGGGCGCAAGACTGCGTTTTTCTCACCATCGCACAACTCCCTATTCCGCCGTGAACCGCTGCCGCACCGCTGCCGCCGCCGTCGCCGTCATCTGTTTTTAGGTTCACACCCTCCGCGATTTTCGCAAGGTGCTTGCCCCTCTTTTCACATTTTCACACTCAACGCACAACGCACTTTCCGCGCAAAAAAACTCACGCCGATGCCCACCGAACTCAAAGACACTCTCAACCTGCCCGTTACCGATTTCCCGATGCGGGCAAATCTGACCGGACGCGAACCCGCACGTGTCGCGCACTGGGCGAAGATTGCGCTCTACCAAAAAATTCAAGCGGCGCGAGCGGCGCAAAAAGACGCGCCGACCTTCGTCCTGCACGACGGCCCGCCCTTCACCAACGGCGACGTCCACATCGGCACCGCGCTCAACAAGCTGCTCAAAGACGTCATTCTGCGCTACAAATCCATGCGCGGCTACCGCACACCTTACGTGCCGGGCTGGGACTGCCACGGCTTGCCCATCGAGCAAAAGGTGACACGCGAATTGCAGGCAGAGGGCAAGGCGGCGGGCGTCAATCTCGGCGTCGCCGAGCTGCGCGAACGCTGCGATGCGTTCTCCGAAAAGTGGATTGAGAAACAGCGGGCGTCATTCCAACGCTTGGGCGTGCTCGCCGATTGGGAGCGCGAATACAAGACGAAGGCACCGGCGTTTGAGGCAGAAATCTTGCGC
>JAITPT010000157.1 GCA_031289285.1 Puniceicoccales bacterium | reverse complement strand
CGGACGGGGTTGTCGTCGGCGCGGACGGCGTTGTCGTCGTCGGCGTTGTCGTCGTTGTCGTAGCGGGTGGGGTTGCCGAATTGCGGGGGGTGGATGCGGATGGCGACGCTGGGTTTGCGGATGGGACGTCCGCCACGACCTGTGCGCGATGGAGGATATGCGATGCCGTCATTGGCTTTGTTGGCACTCCTGCCGCTGACACTACTGGCGTTGCCGCTGCTGCCACCGTTGCCACTGCCGTAGTTGTTGCCGCCAGTGCTGCCGCCGTAGTTGACGCCGTTGCCGCTGCCGTAGCTGTCGTTGTTGTCGCCTGCGCTGCCGCCGTAGCCAGCGTTGTTGCCGTGGCCGTCGCTGACGTCGTTGCTGCCGCTGTCGCGGGTGTTTTCCGGCGGGCGGGGCGATTGTTGGCGGAGGTCGGATTGGCGAGGGTCGGGTTGGCGTTTGATGAGATACTGTAATTCGGGGTCAACGCTGTTGTCGTCGTCGGGGTCGTCGTCGGAGGTGTCGCGGAGTTCGGGGGGCGGGGCGTATTCGGGCCGAGCGGGAGTGGGGGTGTGGATGCGCTCTTCGGGGGTGGGCGTCCCTTCCGGCGAGGGGAGACGGACGTTGACTTTTTCCCAGATGCGTAGGCGCGGTTCGCTTGTGATGGGGAGATGCGGGTTTTCGCGCGTGGCTTGCGGACGGAGCACAAGCTCGGTGAGGGCGTTGTTTTCGCGCAGCCGGAGGAGAAACTCGACGGTGTCCGCGACGATGTCGGGTTGCACACGGCTTTGCGGAGAGCGGGCGAGACGCGCCTGCGGGTCACGGGGGCCGAGGTTGTTTTCAAGGCGGATGTGCGCGGTCTTGACGCCGGTGTCGCGTAGCTCGGCGAAGAGCGATTCGGCGAAGCCACGCAACGCGCCTGTGAGCGCGGCAGAGAGGGCGGAGGCAGCGGGGGCGGCGTCGTTGGAGCGGGTGATTGCGATGACGTGGCCGCGCTGGCGCACGAGCGTGGGCAGGGCGGCGCGGGTGAGCAGGAGCGGGGCGGTGACGGCAGCGTTGACCGCCAGCGAAATGTCGCCCGGATGTATGGCCTCAAACGGGTCGGCGATGTCGAAATGCGCGGCGTGGATGACGCCCACGAGCGCGGTCTCGCGAGCGAGGATTTCGGCGGCGGCGGCTTCGACTGCGGCGGGGTCGGTGAGGTTGACTGGCACGGGCATGAAGTCGGTGTGGGTGAAGCCTTGTTCTGGGAAACGTGCGGCGAAACCATACACGCGAAAACCGGCAGCGACGAGGCGGCGGGCGATGCTCTGGGCGGGTTCGTTGCCGGCTCCGGTCAGGAAAATAATATCCATGTTATTGCGAAAAGTTTTTTTGAAAAAGGGAAGTCGGTTGCGGCGGGGGCGGGCGGTTTCAGATTTCGTGAGGGAGCGGGATGACGAGCCAGTGTAGCCGCCAGTAGCCGTAGGGGCGGCGGGCGGCGGGCGGCGAGAAGCGCTCGAGGGCGATGCAGGCGGCAGGCGGGAGACAGGCTTGGACGCCGATGCGCCCTTGGCCGAGCAGCAGGCAGACGAGTTGCTCGATGTGCGGGTTGTGGCCGACGATGAGGTGGTCGCCCGCAGCGGTCGCAAAGTGCGCGGCAGATTTGCGCGGGTCGGAGTTTGGCTGCACGGAGTCGCAGACTTCCAGCGGCAGGCTTAAGCCGCTTGCGTCGCGAAACAGCGCGGCGGTTTCCCGCGCCCGTGCGAGGGGGCTGTGCGTGATGTGCGCGAGGCGGGCGAAGTTGCGGAAGTCGAGTTTGGCGGCGACCTCTTTGACTTGGGCGATGCCTGCGGGAGTGAGGCGGCGCTCGGCGTCGGAGACGGTGGGCGAGGGGTCTTCGGCGAGGCCGTGGCGAAGGAGAAAGAGGGAGGTGTTGCCCTCGTCGTCTATGGCGGAGAGGTTACAAGGTTTGGGCTGAAAAAAGTCGTTGGTCATTGTAGGGAGGGAAAGTTTGGGCGTGGAAAGTTTGGGTGTGAAAAGCTGTGAGTGGGGTGGCGTCGCTGTGGAGGGAGACTGCCGTTGAGCGGCGAGGCATCTTGCACGGAGCGGATACGTCGGCAAGGGGAACATTGCGCGCCCGCGCCTGTTCCACGCAGCCGCTATGGCAATCAAAAAACTCCCTGACTCACTTTCCGCCTCCACCGCTTTCGTCGCTTCCACTGCTTCCTCCGCTACCTCTGCCTCTTTCGCCTCTTTCGCTGCCCCGCTTTCGCGCCGCCGCTTTTTGCGCAACGCAGGTCTCGCCGCCGTCGCGGGCGCGTTTTTTCCGTCGCTCGCCCCCGCCAGTGCGCTTGGGCGCGATGGCAAAACCGCTCCCAGTAACCGCACCACTCTCGGCGTTGTCGGCCTTGTGCAGGGTTGGGACGGTTTCCACAAGTGCGCTGGCAGGCGTCGGGGCATCGTGCAAGCGGTTGCGCTTTGCGACGTGAACTCGCGCCGTCTCGGCGAGAAACTCAACGAGACGCGCCGCTGGTCAAATGGCAAAGACGCGAAGGGCTACCGCGATTTTCGCGAGATGTTTGAGAGCGCGAAGCTCGACGCTGTCGTGCTCGGCGCACCCGACCACTGGCACGGCATCATGGGCGTCGCCGCCGCTCGTAAAGGCATTCACGTTTATGGCGAGAAGCCGCTGACGCACACGTTGAAGGAGGGCCGTGCTATCTGCGACGCCGTGAAGCAACACGCCGTGATTTGGCAGACGGGCAGCTGGCAACGCTCGGTGCCCAACTTCCACCGTGCCGTCGAGCTGGTGCGCAACGGGCGCATCGGCAAGGTGGTTCGCGTGGAGGTCGGCACGCTGGGCAACTGGGGCGCACGTGGCAATCGCGGGAGGTCAGGCCCCGCGCCTGCACACATAGACTACGACTTGTGGGTCGGCCCCGCGCAGTGGATGAATTACCACAGCGGAGTGGTTGACTTCAACTGGCGCTGGGTGCTCAACTTCGGCGGCGGAAATCTTATGGACTGGGTAGGGCACCATGTTGACATCGCCCAATGGGGCACCGACAAAGACCGCACCGGCCCCGTGAAAATCCGCCCTGTCAAGGCTGATTTTGCAGTGGACGCGCCTTTCGATGCGGCGCGTTCCTACGAATACGAATGCACCTACGCCGATGGCCTCGTGATGAACGTCAACAGCGGCAACGGCACAAAGTTTATCGGCGAAAAGGGCGACTGGATTTTTGTGACGCGCGGGCGTCTCAACGCCTCCAAGCCGTCCATCCTCAGCGAGGAAATCGGCTTCGAGGAATACCACCCCTACAAGAGCAACAACCACTGGGGGACTTTCATTGATTGCCTGCGCAGCGGCAAAGAGACAAACACTCCGGCAGAGACCGCGCACCGGAGCGCGAGCGTCGGGCACCTCGGCCTCATCTCGCTTCTTGTGAACCGCACCCTCCAATGGGACCCCGCGACAGAGACTATCGCAAACGACCCCGCCGCAAATGCGCTGCTCTATCCGGCGTTCAGGGCACCGTGGGCATTGTGATGGCAGACGGGTAAGGGAAAAAAAGAAGTTTGAAACCACGGACGGACACGAATGGGCACGAACGATGGAAGAGCGGTGGAGGAAGACGGATTAGGGAAGAGGGGGGGGGGGCGGGGGTGGGGACTCGTGGACGCGGGGACGCGGGGACGTGGAGATGTGGGGATGCGGAGGAGAGTTTCCAGAGACGAAGTTTGGGGATTTGGAATTTGGGTTTGGAGCTGGGGCAGGGGCAGGGTTTTTGAAATTTGAAATTTGAAATCTCAAATTTTGTTTTCAAATTTTTCTCAGCGTCTCTGCGTGATTTTTTGTTTTTATTATTCGTGCCCATTCGTGTTCATCCGTGGTTTCAAATCTTGGAACAACACGCAACGGCACGGGTCTTCCTGAGCCTTATGACAAACCTGTCTTCATCCACTTCCCGCAACGGAACCGCCGTGCGCTCGCGCCGCAGCTTCCTTAAAAATGCCGGCGCAGCACTTGCCGCCGGTTTCTTAGCACCCGCGCTCATTCCCGCCCGCGCCCTTGGCCGCGACGGCAACACCGCCCCCAGCAACCGCCTCACGCTCGGTCTCGTGGGCTGTCACCAAGGTTGGGGCGACATGAACAGCTTCTTCGGCTTCAAAGATGTCCAGCCCGTCGCCATCTGCGACGTGGACAAAAACACCTGCGAAGACCGCGCCCGCAATGTTGACCGGCGTTTCGGCAAAGGCACCGGACGTTACTACGACTTCCGCGAGATGTTCGAGAAAGCGAAGCTCGACACGGTCATCATCGCGCCGCCCGACCACTGGCATGGCATCATCGGCGTCGCCGCCGCCCGCAAAGGCATTCACATCTACGGCGAGAAACCACTCGCACACACGCTCAAAGAAGGCCGCGCCATCGCCAACGCCGTTAAGCAGCACGGCGTCGTCTGGCAGACAGGCAGCTGGCAGCGTTCGACGGGCAATTTCTTCCGCGCCGTCGAGCTGGTGCGCAACGGCGTCATCGGCAAAGTTTCTCGCGTAGAGGTCGGCACACTCGCCACGCAAAACGGTTTCGACCACTCACTCCGCTCGAACCCCGATGCCAACCGGATTGGCAAACCGCCCGCACATATTGACTACGACATGTGGGTCGGCCCCGCCGCGTGGATGGAGTTTGACCCGCGTTTCATCACCTACCACTGGCGCTGGATTTTGAACTTCGGCGGCGGAAATCTCATGGACTGGGTGGGGCACCATGTGGACATCGCGCACTGGGGAATGGGCTTCGACGAGACCGGCCCAGTCAAAATCGAGTCTGACCCGAAAAATTGCAATTACTCGCGGAAGCTACCTTTCGACGCCGAGACCGCTTACGACTACTCATGCACTTATGCCACGGGGCAGGTCATCAATGTCGCCTCGCGTTTCCCGACCGGTGCGAAGTTTTACGGGGAAAATGGGAAATGGGTGTATGTTGACCGTGGGCGTCTAAGCTCCTCCAACAACGCCGAGATTTTGAACGCGCCGAACAATCCCGAAGCACCACCCGTGTATTTCAGCAACAACCACAGCCGCAACTTCATTGATTGCGTGAAAGCGGGCAAGGTTGAGGGCACGATTACGCCAGTCGAGTCTGCGCACCGCAGCGCGAGTGTCGGGCATCTTGGGCACATCGCCGTCAAGACTGGCCGCACAATTCACTGGGACCCCGTGACAGAGACCATCAAGGATGACCCCGTCGCCACCCAGTTGCTTTCGCCTTCTTACCGCGCCCCTTGGGTGCTGTAAGATAGGTGAGAAAAAGACAAAGAAAGGTATAACGGTAAGTATATGCCAGGTAATGAAAGTGATACGAAAGTGATACGAAAGTTACGCTGAAAGTGACAGCGGAACTGAAACTGAAACTGAAACTAAAACTAAACGGAAACTGAACTGAAGCTGAACTGAAGCTGAACTGATAATGAAAGTGATACGAACCTATGCTTTGTCTGGTTGGTAATCGTTTAGTGGTAGTGGTTAATGGTATAGTGGGGGCGTTCGGGGTGAGACCCGGACGCCCCGTTTTTTTGTGACTTGTGTGTGTCAAAAAAACGAAGACTGTGCAAAAGATGAGGTGGATTTGCCGCGAAAATGCTCAAAGAATTTCGAGATGCAAGTTTGGAAAAATCAAAAAGTGTCTGGCACTTTATTATCCTAAAAACGGCAGTTAATGCGGGTGGTTTTGCACAATTTTTTGGCCGTCTGCGGCTTGCGCGTTACGCTCCACGCACCGCAAGGTGCGCGTCGGGAAAGCGCAAACCGCATCCGCCTCAAAATCTTACGCAAACCCATCCCGCTGAACTGCCGTTCTTAGGATAAACACTCTTTACAGAGGAAT
>JAITPT010000095.1 GCA_031289285.1 Puniceicoccales bacterium | reverse complement strand
GTGCCGCCCGCGGCTTTCGCACGACCACAAATTTAATCACTATGCTCTACTTCCATGCCGCCAAGCTCAAAATCCCTGTCCCTGTGTGCTCCCACTCAAAGTAGCGAGGAACCTTTTTGAATTTGCTAATTTATCCTTATGCAATACCAATTGTCCCCCGCTTGCATTCTTTTCCCATCTGGGGACAGAATAAAATCACCGTCAATCCACCTAATTCCTATATTTTCGCCACGCTCTATTTTATGCCAGCGAGACGCGCCTTTGTGTATCCCTTTCTGATCTACACATGTATCCGTATCGCCGTCACCTTTTCTCCAGACAAAAGACCTGCCATTCTTAATCTCATGATTATTGAGACCAACCCAGTGTCCGTGATTCCACGGGCTTCTTGGTAATTTGATGTACTTCAACTTTCGCTTGATATTGACGACAAGCTCAATTTTTATCGCGCTGGCAGCTCGTTTCAAAAGTGCTTCGTAGCGTCCGGTGAACTTCCACCCAATCGTGCGGGCGACATCTTCAATCGCTCGGTCGCGGGAGATTTTCATTGTCCAAAGTTCATCTTCATAATCTAACCGTTTGCGTTTGGGAACAGGCGGAACAGCAAAGAATGCCTCATTGTCGTTAACAGTATCAATGGCCTTTTGGGCGAATTGTGCAATCTGTGTATTTTTTAACGCTGCTTTTTTAATAAAGCTCTCCAATTCCTCCACATCCTTTTTGTTTCGTTCGGCAAGCGCGTTGTTATACGCTTCGTTAAATAGAATATTTAATTCCACAAACGCTCCTTCGACTGGCATTTTTTCCTCGGGATAAGTCACTTGTGTTCTCGTTGTGGAAGTTGTTGACGTTGTCGCTATTCTACTTGGCGGCACCACTTGCCCCGATTGAGTTGTTGCCGTCGCTTTGGGCTGACCTGCATAATTCCACACGTAAGATTTCCCGTTGAGGGATTGCGTTATTGTCTGGCGGTCGGGTGCGATGGTGAATGTTATGTTTCCAGAGGCGAAGCGTATTGTTGCCGTATCGGTCACAAGCCACTTTCCTGTGGAAATATTTACTCCCATTTTTTGTGTATAAGTGCCGTCTGAATAAAATGCGACCATATAGGTGTCCGCATTGCCAAAACGCCATTTTGTATTGGAGAGAATGTGTTTAACGGCGACAGGAGCGGCGGCACTGGAAACGCTTGCATTCTTTGGAGAAACGACGGGGATTTCGGGCGGAAGCGAAGTTGTGCGCGTCCAATTTCCGGTACCGTTCTCGGACCAACGACGTTCTAACTGCGTGAAGTCGCTGTTGAGTTTATACATAGATATAGTTCTTACACCTTCTCCCTCTGTGGCACATACTCCATAGAAACCGCCGCCAAGATTTATCCACGGTCCTCTCCCTCCCCATGATCCCTGTCGCGAAAATTCACCATTTGCATGAAATGTGATTTTCCAGTTTTCCTGACTTTCGCGAACCCAAACCACTCCGGCAATATTTCGAGAGGGCGAGACTATTTTGCGGTGATACTCGCGATTGTTACCTGGTGCTTGGCGAGTTATTTTATCTTTTGAAGTAGAGAGAATAAATTGTCCTATCGGTTCTCCGACATCAACAACTTCGTCGCCGAAATTTCTAACTCTTTCCCAATGCCGTCCTGCGTGGCCATACCACTCCCAAACCGAGCCGTCTTTTGCAAAGATAAAAGTGCCGAGAGGGTGAACCCAATGCGGCCCGACAAGCACATCCTTGGAGGAGGCAGTAGAGGCGGAACCGCCGGAGTTTGCGTTGGAAGTGTTTTGCTGGGGTTGTTGCGGAGGTTGCTGTTGTGGTGTGTTGTTGCCACCCGTGCGCTTGCCAAAGACGGTAATATTACTATCGGCAGACGGCACAGGCGGCGGCGTTGTCGTCGGGCGAACGGGCGGTGCGGTAGTCGGGGAAGCGACGGGCGTTGGGGCGGCTGGGAGTGGCTTCGGCTTGGCGGTTCCTTCTACTGCGGCGAGGCAAGCGGTAGAGATTTTTTGGGCAATCTCCATTCGGGAGATAGACGCTTTTGTTAGTTCTGTTTTGATTTGTTTAATGCGTTCTTTTTTATCCGTGCTTGGCTTTTCAGTTGGTTTTTCTATCTCTGCCAGTTCTTTTTGTTTTCGGGCTATTCGGGCAAGGGCGTTTTCGTATTCGTAGCGCAATCTCTCGTTTTCGGATTTTAATAGAAATGCGCGAACTTCAGAGGGGAACGGTTTCCCGTCTGGGAATGTGCTCAAATTTTCTTCGGACGTATAGTGATAGTCTTGTGCGCAGAGGGGCACAAGGGAGGCGCACAAGGCGGCGAGAGAAACTGCGGCAAAAAAAGTTTTGCGGAGCGTGTTCATAAAGAGTTTTTTCATGTGTGTTGGTGTAGAAAGTTTTAAGGAGATTTGTAGAGAGCTTTTTGTTTTATTTTGTTTGAGTGTTTTGTGTTGCGGTGGTTCGCGTTCCGAAACGCTTTTGGAAATCAGTGTCGCTCACGCCGGAGGTTGCTGTGAGCACGGCGGTGTCTGCAAGCGAGGTTCTCTTGGCTTCTTCTGTCCACTTGGCGGTGTCCAAGTCCTGCACGTATTTTACGATGTCTTCGATTTTAGGCGTGTCTTGTTCGCGAATGTATTCGCTGCTATAGTGTCTTATTTCATCTTCCTTGGTCTTAATCGCGATAAAAATGTTTTCGATGCTCGAAAGGCTATTGTAGTCTTTTGCAAGTGCAGTTTCGCAGCCGAGTAGAAACTCTTTTGTCTTTTTTTGGCTGGCATAAGTTTGGCGCATTCGCTCTTCAAAACTTGCTAAAGAGAGCGGACGTCCTTTTTCTGTAATTGGCCATTTTGTAGCGGGATTTAGCCGTGTTTTGTTCATGGCTGCCAAGTCTGACTCCTTTGCGGAAATTTCTGCCTTGTAGCGGTTTTTGTCCACTTCACGCGCTTTTCGTTTGCTTTGTATTTTCGCAAATGCGTCGGTTAGTTCCAAACGTTTTTGAGCAAAAAGTTCGGCAGAAGAAGCGAGTGCGCTCAATGGGTCGGCGGCGATAGCACTGGTATCCGTGAAGACGGGGAATGCCGCCAGCGCGGGGAGCGTGGCGTCGGGCGAACGGAGGCGCGAGTTCATTTTTGTGCCGATGGCGTCGCGCTGGATATAGCAGACGGTGCCGACGACGAGGAGGGCGGCTGCGGAGAGAATGAGTTTTTTGTGTGACATTGCGGTTGTGGTGTAGTTGTGAAAGGAGGCGGTGAGTGCGAGTGTTGGAAGAAAATGCGCTACCGACAATGCCGAGGCACGGGCGGGTGCTCGTGCGTCGGCAGAGGTTGGTGTTGGCGGCTATTTTTTCGCGAGTGGTTTGGGCGCTTCAGGTTGCTCAGTTGGTTTGGGCGCGGGTGGTTTTGGCGCAGCGGCGGGTGTGGGCGCAGGTGTTTTCGGCGCAGGTGCGGCGGACGGCGCGGGTGGCGTGGGAGCGGGCGGCGGGGCGGCAGCGGCAGGTGGTGGCGCGGGCGTTTTCGGCGCAGGTGCGGCGGGCGGCGCGGGCGGCGGCGCGGGCGGCGTGGGAGCGGGCGGCGGGGCGGCAGCGGCGGGTGGTGGCGACGCGGGCGATTTTGGTGCAGCGGCGGGTGTGGGCGCAGGTGCAACAAC
>JAITPT010000089.1 GCA_031289285.1 Puniceicoccales bacterium | reverse complement strand
CGGCGCAAATGGGTCGGGCAAAACCTCGCTGCTCGCCGTGCTCACGGGCTACCTCGCGGAGTCGGGCGGCACGGTGTCGCTCGCTGGCGCGACGCGGGGGGCGGACGATTGGCGCGAGGTGCGCAAGCGGGTCGGCATCGTCTCGGCGGTGCTGGCGCGGATGATTTCGGACGACGAGCCGGCGTTGTCGGTGGTCGTGGGCGGGCGCGGGGCGACGCTCAACCTCTGGGCAGAACCGTCCGCGCCGGAGCGGCTTGCCGCGCTTGCGCTGATGCGCCGGACGGGTTGTGCGGCGGTCGCGGGGCAAGTTTGGGCGACGCTCTCGCAGGGCGAACGCCAGCGGGTGTTGATTTCGCGTGCCTTGTGTTCGGGCTTAGCGGTGCTTGTTTTGGATGAGCCTTGTGCGGGGCTTGACCCAGTGGCGCGGGAGCGCTTTTTGCGGATGCTCGGCAAACTTTCTGTGGGGCCGGGTGCAGTGCCGCTGGTGTTTGTCACGCATCATGTTGAAGAAATCACGCCTCTCTTCACTCATGCCTTGCTCTTGCGCAAAGGGCGGGTCCTCGCCTCCGGCCCTCTCGCCGCAACCCTCACCTCTGCAAACCTCTCTGCCCTCTTTGGAGTCTCCGCCCGTCTTCGCAAAACAAATGGCCGCTACGCCTTGAGCGTGGCGGCCTGATGCTTTTTGTGGTCTGCCGATTTTTTTACCATGCCGATTTTTTTACCAGGTTAAAAAACGTCCTTGACGCACGATGGCAGGAGCGTCATTTTCCCCCGCGCTCCGCTGAACAGCAGTCGTAGCGGCAGTAGTGGTGGCAAAGTAATACCATCACCTGAACCTAACCTACCTGAAACAAATCAAACTCATCACAACATCATGTCCAAACATACAGCCCAAACCAAACAGCAACAGCAACGGCAGCAGCGACGCATCTGTCGAGTTGGCCGAGTCCGCCGGATAAAAGCCAGCGGCTCAGTCAGCGTTTTTCATTGCGTGTCCCGAACGGTCAATGGAGAGATTTTTCTCTCCGACGCCGAGAAGGACATCATGCAAAAACAGCTCCACCAAGTCGCAGACTTCTGCGGAGTCCAAGTCGTGACATACGCTCTCATGGGAAACCATTTCCATGTGCTCGTCAGAGTTCCACAGCAGGGCGAGGTCGCCGACGCAGAGCTGCTGCGACGTTACTCCGTGCTCTATCCCAAGCCTACCAAATACGCGCCTGACGATGCCAAGATGCTCGCCGAGATGCTCAAGAAGGACGACGAAGACGCCGAGGCGTGGCGCAAGCAAATGCTGCGTAGAATGGGCGACGTCTCCGAGTTCATGAAGACCTTCAAGCAACGGTTTTCCATCTGGTATAACCGCACGCACGAGCGTTTTGGGACGCTCTGGTCAGAGCGCTTTTCGAGCACCCTTGTGCAGGCCGACAAGTTTTTTGCGATGGAAAGTGCCGCCGCCTACATTGACCTGAACCCCGTCCGAGCGCGTCTCGTCGCAGACCCGAAAGACTACCGTTGGTGCGGCTACGCGGAGGCGGTGGCGACGGGCGGCAAGGGCACAATGCGCCGCAATTTGCGCTACGCGGTTTCCTCGGACAACCTCAGCGACGAGGAGATGCTGGATACCTACCGCGTCGTGTTGTTCGGCAAGGGTGCGACTGCGAAACGCGGCGACTCCTCCGCCGCCCGCATCGCCCCCGAGACCGCCCAAGCGGTCGCTGCCTCCGGCGGGAAACTTTCCCACTCAGAGCGTCTGCACACGAAGGCTACGCAGTTCACCCGCGGCGGTGCCATTGGTGACGCGAAGTTTGTAGGTGCGATCTTGGCGCAATACACTCGCGAGACCAACCGCCGCCCCGGCTGCAAGCCTATCCTGTTTGCGGACGCAGACGCGGAGATTTCCGCCGATTGGCCGAAAGGTCTCTGCGTCCTGCGTCGCCGCAAACACTGAGTTTGGAGTCAGCCAGCCTGAGCAAACCGACCTGCCAGCCCATAAGTCCTCCGCTGCTTACTCTGCCTCCGCCTTTTTCCGCCTCCTCCACCCAACCTTTCCCTTCGAAATTCATTGTCCCTTCGCCACCTGCGCAATCGCTCCTGTGATTGCGGTGCGGCTGCCTTGCCCAGTTCAGCACAAGCAGCATCAAAACATTACCGGAAATGTCCCTGAAGAGGCTTCTGCTGTGAAAAAATTCCAAAAATTGCACTTTTTTGTCTCTCTCGTCATTCCACTTTCTTTAGCCTGGTAAAAAAATCTGTTGTCCCTTCGCTGCTTTTGAAATCGCTCCTGTGATTGCGGTGCGCCTGCCTCACCCTGTTTCAGCGCAAGCAGCATCAAAATATTGCCAAAAACGTAAGTGTATGATTTGTCATGTATTTGTGAAATAAATCATTAACCAGGCCGAATAATTAGCCAGGCTAAATATTTCATTTGACATGTTGCGGAGAGTGGCGGTCGCGACGCGCATCAACGCAGGGTGGAAGCGATTTTTAGGCGGCGTGAACACCACCCACCCACAGAAACAAATAGCGGCGCGGGCACCGGTGCTGGTGCCGGTGCAGGCACCAGTGCAGGTGCAGGGATCTCGAAAAGGTGTATCGCCGTCGGCTCGAAATCTACGGGTGCGGGTGCGGGTGCGGGCGCGAGCGGGCGCGCACACAGGCGGGAGAAGGTGTCGCGTCTCAGGTGTTTTGGGGTTCTTTCTTTTTGCGGCGACGGAGGGCAAATACACCGACGAGGAGACTTGCGCCACAAAAGGCATAAGTGAGGGGTTCGGGGACAATGATGTCGGCGACACTTGTAAGCTCCAAATAAACGCCACGGGCGGCAGCCGACGGCGCATCATCCACACCAATCGAAAAGCCGAAAAGGCCAGAGTAGGCAGTCAACGAACCGCCGTTAAAACTGCCCGCAATCCCAAGCGCATCCGCCGCGCTCACAGAAGTTGAAAGATACATGAAGAAAAACTTGTCGCCCACCACCAAGCCCTCCGTGTCCGCCTTAATCAACACATGCAACATGCCACCCGCGCCCGCAAACGGCACCGCCGCCACACTGTCCGAAAAGTCCAGCAAAGTCGCCTGCGCACCGCCGTCAGATTTTTTACAAAGCGTTACACGATAAATCGAGTCGGCGGAAATGCGCACCCTGCCCTGCACCTCCAACTTCCCAATCTCGCCCTCAGGCGTGATGCCCGGCGCAAACCAACTGTGGTTCTCGATGAGGATGTCGCCGACGACCCGCCCAGCACCCGTTATCGTGCCGTAGTTGCTCGCCGTGACCGTGCTCGCGAGCACATGGGCGTTGTTGAAAAAAATCGTGCCGTTGTCGCGAGCCGTGATTGTGCTCACCCAAACCGTCGGCGAAACCGGCAGCACACCACCGCCACCGCCAACTCCGCCACCACCCCCTCCCCCTCCATAACCCGCGCCGAGAACGAGTGCGCTCCAGCCGGCACCAGCGGTCACGATGTGGCCGCCCATCGCGGGCGCGGCGACGGTCCCGCCGTGGATGTTGCCTGTCAAAACCTGCCTCGCGCCGGCGCGTTCCCAGACGGGCGGCGGCGTGAAACCAAAAGTCGCGCCCGTAGCGAGCAGGATGTCTTGGCTAAAAACACCGAGGTCTTGGCCGTCCACTGCGCCGAGTGCGCCGCTCACAAACAACGCGCCGCCCGCAATCACGAGCGGCTTGTCAAACTTGTTACGCGCCGCCAACTCGACCGCGCCGCCGCCGATTTTTTCGAGAAACGCGCCGACATCGGAAAACGGCACCTCGATACGCGCCAGCGGCGCATCGGCGGCGGCGTCGAGCGTGAAATGCGCGGCGGCGTCGGCGGCGGTGTCGGGCGCGAAACTCACGTCGGGTGTGCCCGAGCGCAGCGTGTAGCCCGTGCCATTGGCCGTCGCGAGAAACTGCAGCGTGTTGACGAGCCGCCGCTCCTGCGCGTCGCCAGCGGTCGGCATGACGGTCACGACGCCGCCTTTTTCGCCGCCAAAAACTGCGGTCTTTTTTGCCCACGCGCTGTTGGCGGAGCCGCCCGCATTCGTCCAATTCGTCTGGTCGCCGCCGTCTGCCCAAACCCACGTCCCGCCGTCCACGGCGTTGTTGGCGACGTAATTTTCGCCGTCCCAGTAGAACGAGCCGGGGACGCAATAGACGAGGTCGAGCCAAGCGTTGGCGTCGTCTTTGACGATTGAGAAAAAACTCGGATTGAAGTCGTTGATGTCGCTGGCGAGGAAATCAATTTCGAGTGTGCCCGCCGCGTAGTTGATTTCGCCGGAGCCGCTGTTTTGGAAAATTCGGAAATGCCAGACGCTCTCCGGCGCAGTCGGCGCGAGGAGCAAGTCGGCAAACTTCAGCACGAGCTTGGAGCCGCCCACAAACGCCACGTCGCCGCCGCTTGTGCCGACGGCGAGCAGGTCGTTGCCCGCCGCCGCGCCCGCCGCCGCGAAGTCCATGTAGAGCGTGACGCTGTCGAGCGTGACAGTGCCGTTAAACGTCAACGTGCCCGCTGCGCCCGTGTTGTCCGCCGCGCCTTGGCCCGGTGCGAGCAGCCCGCCCGTAAGTGCGAACGCGCCGCCGACGAGGCCGCTCCCTGCGAGGCCGTTGTTCGCGCCGCCGCCCGCGTTGGTGAGCGTCAACGACGAGCCTGCGCTGCCGAGCGTGGCAGCGGCGAAGACAAGGCGTGTGTTCGCGGCGGAGAACGCGCCGGCATAGGCGGCGCTCTGCCCCGCAAGCGTCCACACCGCCGTCTGCGCCACGCCCTGCGGCGAGACGGCGACCGCGCCGCCGCCCGTGAACACGCCCGCGTAGCTCTGCGGCGTCGCGCCGATTTTGACGTTGAGTGCCGCGCCGACGGCGACCGCGCCGCCCATGCCGTTGAGGTTGTTAACCGTCTGTGCAAACGCGCCGGTGTCGAAGCCGCCGCTTGCGGTGAGCGTCAACGCGGCACTGGTCCTGACGACATCGGCGGCACCGGCGGTGAGCACTCCGCGCGTGACGGTCGTCGCGCCCGTGTAGGAGTTGCCCGCCGAGGCGAGCGTCACGGCGTCGGTGGCGTTGTCCAAGCTGAACTCGATGCTGCCCGCGCCCGTCACTGGCACGGTGAGGGCGCGGTCGGCGGCGGAGCTGCCGAGGTCGGTTGAGACGATGCGCGTCGTCATACCGTCGTTGAGTTGGAGGCTGACGAGGGCGGCGTTGAAAAACAGCCCGTTGCCCGCGCCCGCTGGCCCCGCCGTCGTCCCCGTCGTCGAGAGGTTGGTCAGATGGCGAATTGCCGTGCCCTTGAAGTCTGCGCGGATGTTTGCGAACGCCGCCGTCCCATCGAAGTTTCTGAGCAAGACCGCGCTGCCGTCGCCGATGACTGCGCCCGCCGAGGCGATGACCTTTGCGTAAGCGCCGCCGCTGTCTTGCGCAAAAAGTGGCGACGCGCCGGTCGCGCCGAAGAGCCGCCCGACCTCGCCCGCCGCGACGCGCACCTGCGAAGCGGCGCTGACATCGAGGCTGCCCGCGCTCATGGCGGGCGCGGCGAGTGGCGCGGTGCCCGCCGCCGCGAGCATGTTGAGCGTGGTGTCCGCGCCGAGCGTGAGCTTGCCGCCGACGTTCACCGCATCTTGCGCACCGCCAGCGCCGCCAACGTTGAGATAGACCTGTGCGCCCGCGAGCGAGAGATTTTTCGCGAAGGTGAGTGTCCCTGCCGCCGTGCCGAAGCGCACCCGCGCCTCGGCGTCCGTCGTCGCCGTGAACGCCGTTGTCGTCTCGCCCGCCGCGAGCACGGCGTTGTTAATCGCGGTGTCGCCGCCGACAGTGCCCGTTCCGAAAAGCCCGTTTTGGAAAACACCGCCGATGCTGTTTGAGACCGTCAGTGTGCTGTTGCTGCCGCCGAAGGTCGCGCCGCTGAGCACGAGGCGAGCGTCGGTGACGGACGCCGCGCCGTCGAACGTGCTGTTGCCCACGGCGGCGAGCACGTAGGCGGCGGTCGCGCCGACGGCGGCGTTTTTGTTAAACGCGATGGAGCCGCTGCCGCCGCTATCTCCGGTGATGACGCCGCCGAGCGTCTGCACAGCCGCCGTGCGCTTGGGCGCGAAATCAAGCGACGCGCCGACGTTGATGAGGATGTCGCCTGCGTAGATGTCGCCGCCCGCGCCGCCACTCGCGCTGCCGAGAGAGCCGGTGACGCGCAACGTGCCCGCCTCCACTTTTGTCATGCCCGCGTAGGCGTTGTTTTCGGCGGCGAGGATGAGCGTGCCCGCGCCCGCTTTGACGAGCACCGTGCCGACGGCGGAGACGGGCAAATCGAAACGGGCGACGGGCGTGAGCGGGTCGGAGGCCGCGCCGGCGGGCGCGTCGGCGGCGGCAGCGTCGGCGGGGCCGACGATCACGCGCAGCATGGCGGAGTTGTCCGCGCTGCTTTTGAGCGACGCGCCGCCCGCCGCCGCGAGGACGTAGGGCTGCGCCTCTGTGCCCGATTGGAACCACAGATCGCGGACGTAGATGGCGTTCCCGTTTGTCTCGTCGAGCGTCACCGTCCCGGGCGTTCCACGGAAGACGGCTTTGCCGCCGCCCCAGCGCGAGTTGGGTTCGCCCGTGTGCGTCGTCCACTGCGTGTCGGCGTCGGCACCTGTGACCCACGTTCCATTTCCGCCGTCAATCGCGAATGGCTGCGCATTCGTCGCGCCGTCCCAGTAGTGGTAGGCGTCGGGCGCGTAAGTGGCGAGCGGCGTGTAGTAGAGGTCAACGTAGCCAGCGATGTCGGTGATGACGGACATGCGCCCGCGGTTCGTGCCGGCGGGCACCGCGCCGACGGCGAGGCCGTCGCCCGCGTAGGCGAGTGCGCCGTCGTAAGAGAAGAGCCGGTAGTAGCCCTCGCCAAACGCGCCGCCCGCGCTCTGCGCGATGTTGAGCGTCGCGCCGGAGAGCGTGAGGTTGCCGCCGACGCGGACGTGGTCGTTGAGGGCGCCGCCGGAGGTCGCGGGCAAATCCGCCCGCGCCGGAGCGGGGCCGCCCAGCTCGAAGTCGAGCAACGCGCCTGCGGTGTAGGCGGCGTTGCCGATGATGCGCTGCGCACCCGCGCCGTCGCCCGGCGCGTGGTGGCCGCCGCTCTCGACGAGCAAGTTGCCGCCGAGTGTGCCCGCGCCGCTGAAGACGCCGCCGCTGCGCACGGCCAAGCCAGCCGCCGTGGTGACCGTGCCGCCGCCGTTCACGGTGAGCGTCGCGCCGCTGCTGAGCGCGATGCCAGCGGCGGCGGCGACGGTGCCGCCGCTACTCACCGTGAACACCGTGCCCGCGCCGCTGAGCGACATGTCTGCCGTGGCGGAGCGGCTTTGCAACAAGCCGCCGGCTGCGACGCTGACGCTTGCGGAGGCCGCGCCCAGGCCGGAGGCGGTGGCAGAAAACGTGTTGGCGGAGAGTGTCGCGCCCGCGCCGATGTTGAGCACGGCGGTGGCGGCGACGTCCATGTTGAACGCGCCTGCGCCCAAGCCGCCGTTGACGTTGAGCGTTCCGGCGAGCAGCGCGGCGGTGCCGGTGAAGCCGGAGCTATCGCCCGTGAGTGTCCACGCGCCCGCGCCGTCCTTGGTGATTTGGGCGGTGGTGTTGGCGTTCTCGGCGGAGAGCGTCCCTGCGTAGTTCCACGTGCTGGCGCTGTGCGAGACGAGCAGCTGCGCCGTGGCGGCGAGCACGATGTTTCCCGCGAGCGCACCCGCCGCGCCGCCAATCTCCACCGCGCCGTCTTTGATTTTGAAGTCGCCCGCAAACGTGCTCGCGCCCGTGAGCGTCAGCTTGCCGCCGCGTTTCTCGACAACGCCCGACGCGCCCGCGCCCGCGCCGTCGGCGATGATGCCCGCGAAGGTCACGCCTGCCGCGCTGTCAATTTGGATTTTGAGCAAACCCGCCGGTGCGGCGGGCGCGACGGCGGCGCGGGTGACGACTACCGCGCCGTCGCCACCGAGGTCGCGGGTGGTTTGCGGCAGGTGGCCTGTCTCGAAGACGCCGCCAGCGTTGACGGTGAGTTTCGCGCTGGACGCGATGACGTCCGCCGCGCCGCCAAGCAACGTGCCGGAGGCGACGGTCGTCGTGCCGGTGTAGGTGTTGGCGGGGTGTTTCAAAATAATCGTGCGCCCCGCGCCGGCTTGGATTTCCAAGTTTCCGGTGCCGGAGATTTTTGCCTTGAAGTCGTCGGCACCGGCGCGAGCGGCCAGCGCGGTGGGCACGCTCTCGAGCGCGGTGGTCTTGCCGCCGAGCAGCTCAAGCTCGTGGAGGATTGCGCCGATGTAGAGGCCGTCGTTGGCGACGCCCGTCGTCAGGCTCGTCGCGCCGTAGGCGTTGGCGTCAGAGGAGAGGCGCAGGTGGAGCGTGGCGGTCTTCTCGCCAGCGACGCTCCAATCCGCCGTCCCTTCGCGCAAGATTGGCTGGCCGCCTATCGTCTCGAGCAGGATTAGGCGGGCGGCGTCGCCGAGGATTTTTTGCGCGGCGATGAGCTGGCGGGCGAGGCCGTAGTCGTCTTGGAAGAGCAGCAGAGTGCCATTCGGGGTGAAGAGATTTCCGGCGTTCGCGGGGTCAATGTCCACTTGGACGTTGCCGCCGCCGGTCACGTCGAGCGTGCCGCGTGCGTCGGGGAATGCGGGGTTGTTGACGGCGAGGATGAGGCGTCGGTCGAATTGCGTCGCGCCCGCTGCGTTGGAGATGTTTTCAAAACGCGCCGTCCCGCCGTCGAACTTTAGGCCGCCTGCGAGCACGTCGCCGGAGTTCATAAAACGCAGGAGCGCGTTGCCCTTGATTTCATACCAGACGTTATCCAGCGCACCGACGGTGCCGTGCGCGACGGCGGTGTAGGTGAGGTTTTCCATACGGAGCACGCCCGTGTAGAGGCCGCCCTGCGTGAAGGTGAGCGTGTTGTTTTGGTTTTTCAAATCTACGTCTATCAGGCCCGTGCCCGGCGCACTGGCGGCGTCGCTGGCGTCAATGATGTTGCCGATGACGTAGCTGGCGCTGACGGGCGGGCGGACGAGGAGTGTGCCGCCGTCGTTGACTTGCAGGTGGCCGACGCCGATGCCGGTGTTGGAGTTGGCGTTGATGGTTAGGTTGATGGTGCCAGCGTCAATCTGCGTGCCGCCCGTGTAGTCGTGCGAGGTGCGCTCGACGTTCAGCGTGCCGAGGCCGGTTTTGATGAGCTTCCCCGTGCCGCGCATGTTGGAGACGATGTTGAAGACGGCGTTTGCCGCGCTCTCGGCGGTCTCTGCGCCCGGGTCGGTGGCGTCTATGATGAAGGTGCCGGTGGTGGTGATGTCCACGACCGCGCCTGCGGCGTTTTGCACGGTCAACGTGCCGTCGCCACCGAGGCCGCCGCCGTCGTTCAGGTTGAAGGTGGTCGCCCGCACGAGGAAGTTGTCGCCGTTATCAACAAGGATTGTGCCGCCCTTATCCGCCGCCGTCGCGCTGCTGACGTTGATGGTTTTCGCATGTAGCTCGGTGTCGTTTTCGCCGACGACCTTGCCGCTTTTGAGGATGTTGAAGGTGCCGCCCGTGACGTCGCCGAAGATGACTTTTGGCGGTGCGTCGGCGGGCGCGGGCGAAGATTTCGCGAGGCGGAAATAGCCGTCGCGCACGTAGGTAGTCCCGCGAATGGCGCTCGCGTAGTCGTAGAAGATGAGTTCGCCCGGGCCGGTTTTATTGAAGGTGACGCTGACGCCCGGAGCGGAGTTGATGGGGTCGTAGAAGATGACTTTTCCCGTGCCCTGCGTGTCCACGTTGAAAGTGCCCGCGTCGCCGAGCCAGACGGCGTTGGGGATGCCGGAGCCGAGGACGGGGCGCGTGTCTGGCCCCGTGCCAGAGCCGGTGAAAGACGCGCTTTGGCGGTTGCCGCGAAAGATGATGTCGCCGTCCGAATTGGCGTTGAGATTGATGGTGCCCCTTTCCAGAAAAATCGCGCCGCCCTGCGTCTGGGCGTAGTTGTTTTCAAACAGTGTGCCCGGGGAGAGGGTCAGCTCCGCGCCGCTGGCGTCGTAGTGGATGGCACCGCCGTAACCGGAGCCGTAGGCGGAATAGACGAAGTTTTCCGCAAAGCGCGTCGCGGCGTTGAAGGTGAGGATGTATCTCGCGGAGTTGGAATCTTCCAACGCGCTGATTGCGCCGCCGTAGGCATGACGCGCCGAGGCTGTTGAGCTGTTGTAGCCGATGACGTAGTTGCCGACGAACTCGGAGTAGCCGTTGAAGGTTAGGCGGGCTGGCGAACCGGTGTCGCCCACCCAGCCGATGTTGATGGCACCGCCGCGCCGCGCTCGGTTGTTGAAGTAGGAGCTGCCCGACGTGCCGGTGTTGTAGGCGTAGTTTCCCGTCCAGTGGGTCGTGCCGTTGAAGGTCACGTTGGAATTATAGCCCCACATGTCGAGCGCACCGCCGAAGACATCGGCGTGATTTCCCGTGAACCAGATTTCCGAACTGGCGTCTTGTGTGACGAGGCTGCCGTCGTCGGTCACCGCAATTGCGCCGCCAAAACTCGCAGCAGCGTTTCCCGAAAAAGTGAGTTTGCCGCGCAGCGTTAAATCGCTGCCCGAGTCAAGAGCAATTGTTCCGCCGGTGCCAGTGCCGGTGCCTCGGTTGTCGGTGAACGACGCGCCGATGACGCCGCCGTCGAGTATCAGATGTGCGCCAGCGTTTTCCCCGAAAATGACGCCGCCCGAATGCCCCGCAGTGCCGGTGAAACCCGTGAAGGTGGAGCCTTCCACGTTCAGGTAGGTGGTGGATTTTGCACTACCGTAGAACAAACCGTGATGCACGTTTGTGACACCCGCGCTGCCGCCGCCGACAAGATTGATGTTGCGGATGTTGATGGTGCGCGTGCCGGTGCCGGAGAGATTGAGCAGGGAATTAGTGCTGGTGGTGTTGACGCGGATGGTGGGGTTTGCGGCCAAGGAGTGGTAGATGGTGAGCGTGGCGTCGGCGTCGAGCACGAAGCCGTTATTGCTCGACGCATTCCAAATCGCATCGCCGAGGAGGTTGAGGTCAACGTTAGCGGCAATGGTCAAGCTGGTGTGGATATTTGCGCCCGGTGCCACATCGGCAGCGATGGCAGTTTGCGGAAGGTGCGCCGCCGCCACCAAGACGGCGAATAGGGCGAGGCTGCAGGTGGGGCGGGCGGGAGCGGAGGCGGGGGCAGGAGTAGGGGAGCGGGTGCGAGCGGTGGCGGGAACAGGGGTGTGGGAGCGGGTGGGGGCGGTGGCGGGGGTGTGGGGGCGGGTGGGGGCGGTGGCGCGGGAGAGAATAGGGGAGGGAGTGCGAGGAAAATTGGGGCGTGGGCTTGGGGTGTTGGGTGGCGCAGAGTGGGTGGGGTGGGCAGGAAGGACACGGCGCTTGGGGTGAGTGGAGAGGTCGCAGCAAGCAGCGTGTGCGAGGCGTGCAGGGTGACTGGGGTGGACGGGATGTGCAGGACGCACACGGCGGGTGCGCCTGCGCGTGACGATGGTGTTGGGAGTGTCGGCTCGTGCGAGGCGGAGGTGTCCGGCGCGCCCGACCTCGACGTTGGGGTATGAACACGCGTTCAACTTTTGGGCGCGAAAAAGGTGTCCACTGTTCGCGGCGCGAGATGCGCCATGAGTCGTGTTGCGACGGGAAATCTGGCGAGAGATGTGGCAGTGCGTGTGGGCGCTGTTTGCGTCGTGTCCGCTGTATGCGTCTTGGCTGAGAAGCGCAGCGTGTGGGTCGCCGTGCTTGCTTCGGAGGAGTTGGTATGGGGTTGTGTTGTGCGAGTGAAACCCAAAAACCAAGTTGTCTTTTTGTTTTGTTTTTGCTTTCAAGATGTCGCCCGAAATAGAACTGTGTTCAATAATTGCAAATGCAAAAAATCGCCGCCAATTTGCAATTTCGCCGTGCATCGGGCCAAAAGCCCAATTTTGTTTTACAACCGAAAAACCTCATTTTCCGTGATTACTTTCATGGAAAATAAGCAAATTTTATGACAAAATACATCATTAACTTTCGGACAATTTATTACGCCAATTATGCTCCAATTATACGCCAATTAAGTTTGCAGCGGCGCTTTTATTGAACGTTCGTTTTGTGTTACAGACTTACCGAATTGCGCCACAAGACAGACATTCACTCCTTCCGAATAATTAACCAGACTAAAGATTTCTCTTGACCGGTTGGGGGAAGTGACAAATGGGGGCATGGACACTCCGAGGATTGAAACATGAGGCAAGACAAGTCACCACCCACAACGGCATCCCCGCGAAAGACGGACAGCTGATGCCTGCTCCCGCTCTTCCGAATAATTAACCAGACTAAAGATTTCGTGAGACAAGCCTGATAACCTCGTCCCAGTGGGGCTGGCCGTAGTGTGCGGGCTGGCCGGAGGTTTCGCGATGCTGCGCACTCACAGCGTTGTAACTACATGAACATTGTGGATTTGCGAGTCGGCTATTCACTCTCGAATAATTAACCAGGCTAAAGATTTCTCTTGACCCGCTGGAAGGAAGTGACAAATGAGGGGTGTATGCACTCCGAGGATTGAAACATGAGGCAAGACAAGTCACCACCCACAACGGCATCCCCGCGAAAGACGGACGGCGGATGCTTGCCCCGCTCTTCCGAATAATTAACCAGACTAAAGATTTCGCGAGACAAGCCTGATAACCTCGCCCCAGCGGGGCTGGCCGTAGTGTGCTGGGCTGGCCGGAGGTTTCGCAACGCTACACGCTGCCTTGTAAGTGCATGAGCATTGTAGATTTGCGAGCAGGACGTTCACTCTCGAATAATTAACCAGACTAAAGATTTCTCTTGACCCGCTGGAAGAAAGTGACAAATGAGGGGCGTATGCACTCCGAGGATTGAAACATGAGGCAAGACAAGTCACCACCCACAACGGCATCCCCGCGAAAGACGGACGGCTGATGCTTACCCCGCTCTTCCGAATAATTAACCAGACTAAAGATTTCGCGAGACAAGCCTGATAACCTCGTCCCAGTGGGGCTTGCCGTAGTGTGCTGGGCTGGCCGGAGGTTTCGCAACGCTACACGCTGCCTTGTAAGTGCATGAGTATTGTAGAGTTGCGAGCAGGATGTTCACTCTCGAATAATTAACCAGGCTAAAGATTTCTCTTGACCCGCTGGAGGAAAGTGACAAATAAGGGCGTGGGCACTCCGAGAATTGATCCCGATTCCGTTTTTGAGGCTGGCACGTCTTGCACGATTTTGGGGGCATCTGCGCATAAGCGCGAACCCACGCGAGAAAGACATTTCCTGCGAAATCCGAACATTCTGCGAGGACACCAACGCCACCCCCAAAAAACAGGTCGGCACCGATGAAGGTGCCGACCAGGCAGTAAGCAGAGAACCAGCATCTGCTCCCAGAGCGAAGTGCGTTTTTAACTGGTATGCCCCTCGCTCGGAAGCCACCCACCCTGCCACATCCCGCCCAAATTG
>JAITPT010000004.1 GCA_031289285.1 Puniceicoccales bacterium | reverse complement strand
TCTCCCGTCCCGTAGGGACGAAATGTCGGTAGCACGGGACTTTAGTCCCGTGAAAATGCCACCCCCACGCCCGCGTCCCGTAGGGACGCAACAGTCGCGGCAGAAGTGGGTTGCGTCCCAACGGGACGCGACGGGGGGGGGATCACGAACACGGGGTTGAAACCCCGTGCTACCGACATCCCGTCCCTACGGGACGAAAAGCATCGTTGTTTTCGGACATGCAGATTTATTTTTAGGAGTGCCCTAAAGTGCCAGGCGTTTTTTTCATTCGAAAATGGCGTTGACTTTTTCTATGACCCCGCCAACGCTAACGAACGTTATGAGTCACAACAATCAGCCTCCGAGAAGGCCATACAACGAAGCGCCGGACGAATGGCCGCAATTGCCGCCCGAAAGGCAGGCGAGGTTCAAAGAGGAGTCGAAACAGTCTACGGCTCGCATAGTAGCGGTAATCCGTCGGCAAAACGAGGAGAAGTGGGCGAGAGAGGCAGAGCAAGCGGCACAAGCAGCAGCAACAGCTTAGCCACCGACCACGGAGGCTTTGAAGCCTCCTATCGCCCCGGCTACTACGGCACCCGCTCCCCCAGCACTACCCCGTCCACCACGTCCACGCCGTCCACCCCTGCCACCCCGCCAATCTCCTTCGTTGACCTCAAAACCGGCACGTGGACGACGATAGCACGCGACGCCGACGTCGCCACTCTCGCAGTGAAAAAAGTGCATGGCACTTTATTGGTTTTGTGCGGGAACCCTGATGTCGCCAGCCCTGCATGGGGTGAGATTATCGGGGTGCCAGACGTTGGTGGTGGTGTTCCGCTATGTGTGTCCCGCTACAATCTTGTGGTGCCATCGCAAGAAAAATGTGCATGAACTGTATATGAGTCAAGTGCAAAAAATGGCTGCCTTTTAATTCGAGCGCGAGAAATGGGGCAAATATTGTCCGAGTTGTAAATGCATGGTTTGTAGCACATTAGTTGTAGGCAGGAAGAACCGCAGATAACACAGAGGACACAGATAGGATGAGAGGGGGAGTGGTAGGTGTTGTGTGATTGTTGGTAACAATTCAACCTAAGAACGGCAGTTCAGCGGGAGGGGTTTGCGCAAGATTTTGAGACGGCTGTGGTTTGCGCTTTCCCGACGCGCACCTTGCGGTGCGTGGAGCGGAAAGCGCAAGCCGCAGACGGCCAAAAGGTTGCGCAAAACCGCCCGCATTAACTGCCGTTTTTAGGTTCAAATCATCTGCGTTCTCTGTGTCATCTGCGGTCTTTTCTTCGTGAGAATGTTCTTTCGTGAGGATGTCAAAGGAAAAAAATGTCTGGCACTTTATTCGCGGAAAGCAGATTTAGGCGTAGGCAGGAAGAACCGCAGATAACACAGAGGACACAGATAGAATGAGAGGGGAGCGGGTGGGTGTTGTGTGATTGTTGGTAACAATCCAAATTATCTGCGTTCTCTGTGTCATCTGCGGTCGTTCTTCGTGAGAATGTTCTTTCGTGAGGATGTCAAATGAAAAAAACGTCTGGCACTTTTTGTGCGCTTTTTGTGTGCTTGGGGCGATTTCCGTTTTCCCGTGTTGTTTCCCGAGCTAAACATTCCGCCACTGAGACACAATTTGCGGTGCGGCGTGTCTAAGTGCCCACGTGCTGCGGAGAAATCCCGCGCCGATTTTTTAACAACTGTTCTAACTACATCTACTGTTCTAACTACATCTATGTTCTCACCACGCGCACTTTTCCGTTTTTTTAGTTCGCTCCGACTCACCGTCGCGCTGCTCGCGTTTGCCTGCGCACTCGTCGTGTTTGCCACACTCGACCAAGCGCAATGGGGCATTAGCCAAATCCAACGTCACTATTTTGAGGCGTGGCTGACTGGCTGGCCGCTCGGCGAAATGCGCCCGCTCGGCGGACGCTTCTGCCTGCCGCTGCCGGGCGGGTTCACACTCGGCGCGGTCTTGCTCGTCAACCTCGTCTGCGCCCACTTCCGGCATTTTCGCCCGACCTTTGCCAAGGCGGGCATCGTGCTCGTCCATGCGGGGGTCGTTGTGTTGCTTGCGGGCGGGTTCTGGATGGCGGCGGAACGCGAGGAATACGTCATGGCAATTCAAGAAGGCGAGGCGAGCGACGTCCTCACCGACGACTCCGGCAAGGAAAAAAGCAAACTGCCGTTTTCGCTGCGGTTGAAAAAGTTCACGCACGAATACTACCCTGGCACCAACACTCCGAAGTCTTACATGAGCGAGGTGGTGGTCAAAGACGGTGCGGCGGAGACGCCCGCGCTCATCGAGATGAACCACCCGCTGCACCACGGCGGGCACACGTTTTTCCAGTCGAGTTTCCGCGCTCCGCAACACGGGGTCGCGACTACGATTTTAATGGTGGTGAAAAACTCCGGCTGGTGGCTCCCCTACGCCTCCACCTACCTCGTCAGCGCGGGGCTGCTCCTGCAATTTCTGCTCTCGATGTGGAAGTTCCTCGGGCGCGGCAAAGCGCAGAAAACCGCCACCGCCACCGCCGCCGCCTCCGCCACCGTTGCCGCTTGCCTCCTCGCGTTCATGGCAGCGACGCCTGCCGCCCAAGCCGCCGACGCTGCCGCTAACGTCCCTGCCGACGCCGCCGTTCTCGACGCCTTTGCCAAGTTGCCCGTGCAATACAACGGGCGCATCCAGCCGGCGGACACGTTTGCGCGTAACACGCTGCTCATCCTCGGCGGCAAACAAAAGGTCGCCCTCTCCGAAACTGAGGCCGCCGTCTTCGGAAAAAAGCCCTCGCAGTGGAGCGGCGCAGACAAGGCGTTTCTCGAAACCGCTGGCATCGTGCTCTCGCCTGCCGACATCGCCTCACTCGAAAAACGCCCCGTCCCCGCCCGTAAAAACCTCATCGGCAAAAGCTCGCTCTCGCCGGAAGCGTGGCTGACGGAGATGGCGTTCCGCCCGCGTCTCGCGATGTATTTTCCCGTCTTCCGCGTCGAGAACCAAGATGTCCGTGCGCTGTTTCCGAAAAAAACTGGCGCGGTCGCCTACTACTCGATGCGCGATTTGGAGCACCGGACGGATAGCGACCCGCACTCCCAAAAGACTGCGCTCGACGCTGCTTTTGCCAAGGCCGACGAGGCGTATGCCAAGAAGGAGGCGCAGCGCACCGCCGCCGACCGCGCCTTCCTGAAACTCACCGAGGCCGTCTCTGCCTACTACGCCGCCGCCTGCGCGTTCACCTCGGGGTTGCCCTCGCCCGAGGGACATCTGCCCAACGACGAATACGCCGAGTGGATGCGTGCGCTGAAAGACGCCGCCGCCGCGATGCGCCAGCCGCCTACGCTCTTGATGCGCCCGGGCGCGGTGCCCGCCCAACCCGACCCGCGCCTGCGCGACTTCATCCGCACACGGCTTGGGCAGTATCGCGAAATCGCCCAGCGCGGTGCTGCGGGTGTCGTCCCGCCCCGCGCCGCCGCCGCGAAGCCCACCGGCCAATGGGCAAAAGTCGGCGACGTGCTCGCCGGATTTTTAAGCCCAGAGACGCTTGCTGCCGCTGGTGGAGACGCGCTGGAAATCCCGCCCGTCTTGAGACTCTACGGGAACTTTTGCGCGGCGTGGCAAAACGGCGACAACGCCGCCGCCGTCGCTGCCGCTGCCGAGATTGACAAACTCTGTGCCGCCGCTGCCGCCGCCTCGGTTGCCAAGGTCGGGGCGGAAGTGGTGTTCAATCGCGTCGAGCCGTTTTTCAAAACGCTCCTGCTTTACGGTTTTGTTTTCCTGTTGGTGTGCCTCGGCTGGGGCTTGTCGGGGCGGCGCGACGCATCTGGCCCGCACCCGCTTTTGCGCGCCGCCTTCATTGGGGCGCTGGTCGTTTTTGCGCTGCACACCGCCGCCATCGCCGCCCGCGTGTGGCTGCACGGACGCCCGCCCGCCACGAACCTCTACTCGACGGCGGTGGTCGTCGCTTGGGGCGCGGTGTTGCTGGGGCTTATCGCCGAGCGGTTCCTCAAAAACGGCGTTGGCAGTGCGACGGCGGCCATCATCGGTTTTCTCTCGCTCGTCATCGCCCATAATTTGTCGCTTGGCGGCGACACGATGAACGTCATGCGAGCGGTGCTCGACTCCAACTTTTGGCTAACGACCCACGTGGTGACGATTACGCTGGGCTACTCGGCGATGTTTGTGGCGGGCTTGCTGGCGGCGTTTTGGTTGCTGCGACGGGCGGCGGCGCGGCTCTTCGGGCGCCAGCCGTTGGACGCTGCCGCCGAGCTTTCTGCCGATGTCGCGCAGGAGCGCATTGTCTATGGGGTGTTGTGTTTCGCGATACTGCTGAGTTTTGCGGGCACGATGCTTGGCGGCATTTGGGCGGACAAAAGCTGGGGGCGTTTTTGGGGTTGGGACCCGAAGGAAAACGGTGCCCTGCTCATTGTTTTGTGGTGTGCGATTTGCCTGCATGTCCGCTGGGGAAATCTGGCCGGAGTGCGTGGGCGGATGCAGCTCGCCGTGGTGGGCAACATCGTGACAGCGGCCTCTTGGTTCGGCACCAATCTGTTGGGCAAGGGCCTCCACAGCTACGGTTTTTCGGACAGCGGTTTCTCGTGGCTCATGTTGTTTTGGGTCTCGCAGATTTTCATCCTCGCCCTCGGCTGGCTGCCGACGCGCCGGTCTGCTGGGTAAGGCTGGCAGGCGGGAGAAAACGAATTTAACCACAAAGGGCACAAAGGTTTTCGCAAAGGGCACAAAGGTTTTTTGCGGGGGGGGGGGGGGGGG
>JAITPT010000298.1 GCA_031289285.1 Puniceicoccales bacterium | reverse complement strand
TGGGACTCAAACCGTCCGCCACCTCCGCTACCGCCTATTTGGCTGCTGCACCAACGCTCTCACTCAAAATAGCGATGAACCAGATTTATTTTTAGGAGTGCCCATTCGTGTTTATTCGTGGTTCCAAACTTTGCGTTTTTTACGCTTCGAGCTGGGGGCGATTGGGGAGAGGCCAATCTATGTGGAAAAACTTGCCGCGTTTTTGGTCAACACGCTCGTAGGTGTGGGCGCCAAAATAGTCACGTTGGCTTTGCAAGAGATTGGCGGGCAAACGTGCGGCGCGGTAGCCGTCGTAGTAGGCGAGCGCGGAAGCAAAAGTGGGGATGCTGACACCCGTTTCCACCGCCAAAGAGACAACTTTGCGCCAGTTTGCCTGCGCTTTTTGAATGGTCTTGTTGAAATACGGGTCGAGGAGAAGATTGGCGAGCTTGGGGTCAGCTTGGTAAGCCTCGGTGATTTTTTGCAAAAACGCGGCACGGATGATACAGCCGCCACGCCAGATTTGCGCAATTTTACCAAAGTCGAGTTTCCATTTATAGATGTTTTGCGCCTCACGTATAAGCTGAAAACCCTGCGCGTAAGAACAAATCTTCGAGCAATAAAGCGCGTCGTGAATAGCACTCACAAGCGCTTTGGGGTCGCCTGCGTATTTCACTTGCTTGGGACCTTTGAGGATTTTTGAGGCGGCGACGCGCTCCTCTTTTACGGCGGAGAGACAGCGGGCGAAAACAGACTCGGCGATAGTCGGCGCGGGGACGCCCATGTCGAGGGCACTCACGGAGGTCCATTTGCCAGTGCCTTTTTGCCCAGCGGTGTCGAGGACGATGTCAACAAAAGGTTTTTTTGTGGCGGGGTCTTTTTGTTTGAGAATGTCGGCGGTGATTTCGACGAGGAAACTGTCGAGTGCGCCTTTATTCCACTGGCTAAAAATCTCGCCCATCTCGACGGGCTTGAGTCCGAGGATGTTGCTCAGGAGTGAATAGGCTTCGCATATCATCTGCATATCGCCGTATTCGATGCCGTTGTGAACCATCTTGACGTAGTGGCCGGCTCCGTTTTCGCCGATGTATGCGGCGCAGGGGACACCGCCTTTGACGGGCTTGCCGGGCGCGGCACCCACGAGCGGGCGGCCTGTGGTTTTGTCAACTTTGGCGGCGATGGCATTCCAGATTTTTTCAAGTTCTTTGTAAGCACCTTTGTCGCCACCGGGCATGAGCGCAGGGCCGAAACGTGCGCCCTCTTCGCCGCCGCTGACTCCGCTGCCGATGAAACGCAGGCCGCGCTCGCGAAGCGTTTTTTCGCGGCGGATGGTGTCCGTCCATTGCGAATTACCGCCGTCTATGATGATGTCGTCTTTGTCGAGCAACGGCACGAGGCCCTCGATGACGTCGTCGGTGCCCTGCCCCGCTTTGACGAGGAGGATGATTTTTCGCGGGCGTTTGATAGAGGCGACAAATGCACTGAGTTCGGAGAAGCCGGAGAGCTTGCCGGGGGTCGCAGGATTTTTGGCGAGGAAGGCGGTAGTTTTTTCGGTGGTGCGATTATAGACCGAGATGGCGAAACCGTGGTCGGCGATGTTGAGCGCGAGATTTTGCCCCATGACAGCGAGACCGACGAGACCGATGTCGGAGAGGGTTTCGGACGCGACGTCAACGGCAACGGCGGCGGCGACGGCGGCGGGTTTTTCGGCGGCAGGTTTTGCGGCGGGTTTGGTGTTTGGTTTGGAGGACATAGTTATTAGCGGATGTTTGCTTGGTTTGTGGATGTTGGTTGATTGGAAAAGTTGGCGGCGGCGGCGGCAAAAGTTGTTTGCCCAAAAAAGCGGCGCGCCTCTATGGCAGAGACGCGCCGGTGCAAGTTTTTTTCTTAGCGGACGGAGAACTTGTATTCGGTGATGCTGGAATAAGTTTCGCCGGGTTGGAGTGTGATGCTTGGAAAATTCTTTTGGTTGGGGCTGTCGGGGAAGTGCTGCGTCTCGAGAGCGAGGCCGCTGCGGCGGACGTAGGGGTTGCCAGCTTTGCCGCGAATGGTGCCGTCGAGGAAGTTGCCGCTGTAAAATTGAATGCCCGGCTCGGTGGTGGAAATCGTCAACACGCGCCCGCTTTTTTCCTCGAAGACCTCCGCGGCAAAACGCGGCTCGCCGCCAGAGACGCCGCCGAGCACCCAGTTGTGGTCGTAGCCAGCACCGAACGCGAGCTGCTGGTGTTTGTCGTTGATGCGCTCGCCGATGGTGCGCGGCGTCGTGAAGTCGAAGGGCGTGTCTTTGACGGTCAGGAACTCGCCAGTGGGGATGAGGCCGGCGGTGACGGGCGTGAGCTTCGGGGCGTTGAGCGTGAGCTTGTGCTCGAGGATGGTGCCGTTGCCTTCGCCCGCGAGGTTGAAGTAGCTGTGCTGGCTGAGGTTCACGGGCGTCGCCTTGTCGGTAACAGCCGCGTAACGCACGCGCAGGGTGTTATCGGGAAGAAGCGTGTAGGTGACGGTGACGCTGAGGTTGCCCGGGTAGCCTTCCTCGCCGTCTTTGCTGAGGTATTTGAGAACGATGGCGGGTGTGCCGTCGCTGGCGGGCGCAGCGTTCCAGACCGCTCGGTCGAAGCCGACCTTGCCGCCGTGGAGCGAGCAAGGGATGTCGGCGGGAGTGTTGTTGGTGAAGAGCGTGTAGGTCTTGCCACCGAGCGAAAACTTGCCGTTGGCGATGCGGTTGGCGACGCGCCCGACGACCGCGCCAAAGTAGGTGCCGGTGTCGTTGACGTAGCCGTCAAGCGTGTTGTAGCCGAGGGCGACATCGGCGATTTTGCCGGTCTTGTCGGGCACCTCGATGCTGACGAGGAGCGCGCCGTAGTCGCTGACGCGCACACGCAGCCCTTTGCCGTTGTCGAGGGTGTAGAGCGAGACGGCGCGACCGTCCGCGAGTTTGCCCCAGCTCTGCTTTGTGACGGGCTTGGCGGCGGTAGAGGAGGTGGTGTCGGTGGTTGACATAGTGGAAGTCTTAGGCGCGGCGGGCGCAGCGACGTCTGCCGGACAGAGCGATGCGGCGGCGGGCACCAAGGCGGCGGCGGCAAAAAGCGCGACGGCGCGGCGGGCGTGTTTAAGGACGTGAGGGGAGCGTTTTTGAAACATAGTAGGCAGGAAGTAGGTGGAAAAAAAGATTGTGTGTCGCGCAGTTTGCGCGGGCGAAGAAGGGAAAGAAATGTCGCCGCCGAATCAAGAAAGTTTTCACGCAGACGGCGGCGGGAGACGGCGCGGATTGCGGCGCGGCGGCGCGGGCGCGTCAGGCGAAAACCTCGTCGGGCGCGAAGAAGCGGGCGATTTCGGCGGCGGCACTTTCGGGGCTGTCCGAGGCGTGGCAAATGTTGACACTGACATCGGTGCCGAAGTCGCCGCGAATCGTGCCGACAGGAGCTTTTTTGGAGTCGGTCGGGCCGAGCAGTTCGCGCACTTTTGCGATGACGCCTGTGCCTTGCAGCACAGCGACGAGCACCGGACGGCTGCCCATGAAATCGGCGAGCGCAGGGAAAAACGGGCGGTCAGCGATGTGCGCGTAATGCTCGGCGAGCAGCGCGGGCGGCAGGCGCGTGAGCTTGGCGGCGACGAGGTCGAAGCCAGCTTTCTGGAAGCGGTCGAGCACGGCACCAGCGAGGCGTTTTTCCATGCAATCAGGTTTGAGTATGATGAGTGTTTTTTCCATGTGGTTTGGCGGTGAAAAATGTGGTTGACAGGATGTCGGCAGTGCGCGGGCAGGCGGGTGTTAGCGGCGGATTGGCGGCGGATTGGCGGGTGGTTCAGTCTTTGATTTCGCGAATCTTGATGTTGCGGTAAGACACGCGGTCGCCGTGGTCTTGGAGCAAGATGTGGCCGTTTTCCCATTCGCCAAAGTTCTCGACCTTTTTGTATTTGCTCTGTTTCACGAGGGCGCGGAAGGCCTCGGAGCGGCGGTCAAACTCGACGACCTTGATGCCGTCGAGCCAGTGCTCGACACGTGCCCCGCGCACGACGATGCGGGCGTTGTGCCAGACATCGGGCGTGCCTGCCGGTTTGTTTTTGTCGGCGGGGATGAGGTCGTAGAGGGAGCCGATGGTGCGGTTGCCGTTTTTGCCCAATTTGGCGTCGGGATGGCGGAGGTCGTCGAGCACCTGAAACTCGGGGGCGACGCCAGCGTTTTTGCCTTTGCCCTGTATGAAATACTTGATGCCGCTGTTCGCGCCGGGCGCGAAACGGAAGTCCAACACCAGCTCGAAGCTCGAGTATTTTTCCTCGGTGATGATGTCGCCGCCTCTGCCTTTCGCGAGGACGGTCAGGACGCCACCTTTGATTTCCCAGCCTTTGGCGGGAAACGTTTTTTTGGAAAGGCTCCGCCAGCCGGAGGCGTCTTTGCCGTTAAAAAGGAGTTTCCAACCGGCAGCGGTCTCGGCGGCAGAAAGCGTATTTTGCGCAGCGGCAGCGGGTGCAGCGGCGACGGGTGCAGACGGGGTGTCGGCGAGGGCAGACGCGATGGGCGCGACAGCGCAGGCGACGGTGAGGGAGAGTAGCGGGAAGAGTTTCACGCCGCGCATCCAGCGGGAAACCCACCGCCCTTGCAAGCCCCAAAAAAGCGCGACGGCGGCGGCAGCGACGGCGGCGACGCAATGGGCGGCGACAGAAAAGAAATCTCACGCGAAGGCGCGAAGATACGGAGGCAGGGGAGGCAGGGAGACTGGGAGGCTGGGAAGCTGGGAAGCTGGGAAAAGAAATTTACCTCAAGAACGCTTTTTTTGACAGGATGACAGGATGGACAGGATGACTTTGCAAAATAAAACTTTCTTAAAAATCAATCCTGTTAGTCTTGTAATTTCAGCCACAAATGAACACAAAAGTATAACAAGAGAAAAAAATAGAATACGCAAAAAAAATTACCTTTCAAAAAAATCTTTTGTGCTCTTTTGTGTTCTTTTGTGGCTGAAAAACCGCCACTCCCATTTCCGCTCCTTTCCTCTCCTTTATCTCTTCTGTGTCCTCTGTGTTTTTTCTTCGCGCCTTCGCGCCTTCGCGTGAGATATTTAATCGTCTAACCCATGTTTAACCCATGTTTAACTCATGTTTAACTCGCCTGCTTATTTTCTATATCCGCTCCTTTCGCCCTTTTTTTCCGAGAATAAGACCGGGCTTCTTTTTTAACGGGCTTGTAGTGACTTCTGTCCAGACCTGCCGAGTGATGTGCTCTGTCATAATATGCCGATAAAAATAAGCCCAAGTGCGAACGTCACGTGCGCGGACATACTCCGCATCTTTGCCGCCCATGTCGGGGTTTTGCGCGACACCCATTGGATAAGCGAGATTTGAGTATGGGCCTTGAATTGCGTGGTCAATCTGATGCAGCCATTCATGCAATTCCATCTCGCCCCACAGTTCGCCACGCTTAACAAAAGGATAATTATCTCCCCAAGGAATCATGATGTATCCGACTCCGCCAACATCTCTGGCTCGTGAAATAGTAGCAGCGACAAACGACGGGCGTGGCACGTTGAGCTTCCCTTTCTCACTGCGATATTTAACGTAGGAAATCACCGTGTCATATTTCTTTTTTGCAAACTCTTTTCGCACATCGGCAGCCACAAGAAACGGATCCAATACAAACCCGCCACGCCTATCTGTTAGCTTCCTGACTGGCTTAAGAATAACCACTGGTTCGATTTCGAGTAGCACCAAACCGCTGGAATACTCAAACGCCAAATCGCGCCATCCGGCGAGTTCCTTGCCGATAGTCTCAAAGTTCTTCGCGTTCATCTTTTGCTGATACCGCGTCGTTTTCCCGTTCGTCCCGACGACTTCCATATCCAACTCCGCATAAACAAGTGCCAGCACCTTCCATTTTTTCGCCTTGGCTGGGTCGGTGTTCACAGCGACCTTTGGGCGCAATTCTTTGATGCGGATACGTGCCTCGATGCGATTTTTTTCGCTGCAAACCGTGCGGTCAACGACGCGCTCCCATGCGGTAAGTGCCTCGGCGATTTTGCCAGCGGCTTCTGCGTCCTGCGCAAGTTTCTTTGTAGCAGCGTAGTCCAAGACTGAAGCGGGCGCCGTCCAATCCCCAGCAGGGACGAGTGTGGCGGCCTGCTTAGCCACCTTCAAAGGCGGCACAACCACAGGCGAAACCGTCGGAGATGCGTCGGTCGCGGGCTTCGCGATGTCGGCAGCAGGCTTCGCAAAAAGTGCTGGCGCGGAGGAGCCACCAAATACCAATGCCGCAAACGCGGCGAGTTGAAAAGGCTTCGCGCAGGAAACAGAAATGAATGAAAAAAACATAGACGTGATTAAAAAAGTTCGCCAACAAAACCCCGCTCGCAGGCAAAAGTTCCATTCAAAAAACAGAATGCGAGCAGGGGGAGGTGGAGAATTTTTAGCCACAAAAGAACACAAAAGAAAAAAACAGAATGCTCAAAAAGAGAAAAATCCTCCAAAATTGCCCATGTAAAAATCTTTTGTGCTCTTTTGTGTTCTTTTGTGGCTAAAAAACCGCCGCGCCCGCTTCTGCTCCGTTATCTCTTTTGTGTCCTCTGTATTTTTTCTTCGCGCCTTCGCGCCTTCGCGTGAGAAATTTCCCACGTCCCCACCCTGCCCCGCCCCACTACGCCCCTGCTCCGCCCCGTCTCAATCTTCTGGGCGTTCGCCGGCGGGGGCCATTTTTACAAGGCGCGGGTCGAAACGGGCTAACACTTCTACTAAGTCCGTTTGCGCGGCCATGACTTCGTGAATGTCTTTATACGACATCGGCGACTCGTCTAAACCCGCCGACATCAACACGACACCGCGCTCTTTTAAGAAGGCGTTTGTTTGTTCCCAAGTGAACTCTTTGAACGCACGTGTGCGACTCATCCGCCGTCCCGCGCCGTGCGAAGCGGAGTTGAGCGAAGCGGCGTTGCCACGTCCGCGCACGACAAAGCCGGGCGCGGCCATCGAACCCGGAATAAT
>JAITPT010000292.1 GCA_031289285.1 Puniceicoccales bacterium | reverse complement strand
CCTTCCTCTCTCTGAATAATTAACCAGACTAAAGATTTTGGTCATCGAGTCGCTGGGACATCCGATAATCCCGCCCCTTGCAGGGCTTTGTGTGAGAGGTGGCTTTTCCGGAGGTTTCGCTACGCTACACCTCCGGTTATGCACATCTCGCCCTTGCAGGGCTAAAAAACAAGAGGTTGTGATAAGGGGCATCAGCAATTGCCAATGCTCGCGTCCCACTCAAAACAGCGAGGAACCAAACAAAAGAAACAAGAGGTCGTGATAATGGACTTGAACCTAAAAACGGCAGTTGAGTCGTGTCATCTTGCGGAAGCGGTTATGGCATCTGCACTTGTTGGCTTTGTTCGACGCGCCAGCAGGTGTGCCTTCACAAATCCACCAAGCGTAGCTGCCACAACATCTTCTCGCAATATTTCCCCTTCAGCTGCCGTTTTTAGGTTGAAACATTTTTGCATTTCACTTGTTTTACTTCCTTTTGGTATTCTCACCAATGGCCACTTTTACCTACAACGCACTCGACACCGCCGGACGTTCGCGACATGGCACCCTCAAAGCCGAAGACCGACGCTCTGCGGCGCGTCTGCTCGCCGCCCAAGGGCTTCGTGTGCTCTCCCTCGTCGCTGGCGAATCCGAAGCCGATTCCGCCAACGACTCCGCCGCTGACTCCGCCGAAAAATCCTCTGGTCGCTCTGCCGATTCGTCGGCTTCTGTCCTTGACGACCCGCCCCCCAAAAAACTTTCCCGCCGCCGTCTTTTCGGTGCGCACAAAGCCGCCCGCGATTTCGTTGACAGTTTCTACCAGCTTCATGCAAACGGCCTGCCGATGGGCGACGCCGTGAAGCTGCTTGGCCAGCGCGTGAGCGACCCCTCCCTGCGCTACCTCTGCCAATCGCTTTGGCGCGACATGAGCGAGGGTGCCACGCTTGCAGGCGCGATGGGGCGTTTCCCTGCCGTGTTCGATTCCTCGACCCTCTACCTTGTCGAGGCTGGCGAGGGCACTGGCAACCTTGTCCCAGTCCTGAAAAAAATTCTCAATTCCCAAGAGTTGCAAGAGAACCTGCGCAGCAAAGTGCTTTCGAGTATCGGTTATCCGGCGGGTGTTTGCTCGCTCGCTATCGGCGTGCTCTGCCTCTTCGTTTTCTTCCTCATGCCGCGCCTCGAAAAAATCATGAAGAGCCTGCGCGGCGAATACCCAGCCCCTGTGAAAATCCTCATGGGCATCTCCGACTTCCTCGTCAAAGGCGGCCCGTTTATCGCCGTCGCGCTCGCCCTCGTTGTCGTCGCGGTGGTGCGTTGGCGCAAGAGCGATGCGGGGCGTCTCAAGAGCGACCGCCTTCTGCTCAACACGCCTGTCTTGGGCAAGGTGGTGCTGCACACGGAAACTGTCCGCATGACCGACCTTCTCGCGACGCTCATGAGCAGTGGCATCAATGCCTCCGACGCGCTTCGCCTCTGCGAACGTCCTGTTGAAAACCGTGTCCTGCGCCAGCGCCTCTTCGCGGGTCGGCAGATGATTAACGACGGTGCCGCCTTCGCCTCCGCTTTCAAACGCCACTCGATTTTGCCAATCGCCGACATAGATTTTCTGACCGTCGGCGAAAACACAGGCAGCCTCGCCGACACCTTCGCGACCATCGCCAAACGCCATGTCGTCGCGCTGGACAAGGCCATCGGCATCCTCATCAAAACCGTCACAGGCGTCGTCTTCGGGAGCACCGTGGGCCTTGTGCTCCTGTGCGTGCTGAGCATCGTGATGACCATCCTGAGCGTCAGCGGCAACGTCACCAAACGCTGAGCACCCACCCGCCCGCCCGCCCGCTCGCCCGCTCGCCTCGCCAATCCCGCCGTCCGTCGCAACGCCGCCCGCCAATCCGCCAATCCGCCGTCCTCTACCGCCCGCCAATCCGCCCCCGTTTTTTTTGCAAAAAAAACTTTTGACAGACTCGCCAGAAACGCTTTCCTCTCCCGCCTTTCAAAAACAATCTTACCAAGCAAACACTTTTTCACACACATCATGGTACGCATCCGACTCCAACGCCACGGTTCCACACACACACCGAAATATCGCATAGTGGCGTGCGAACACACAGTCCGCCGTGACGGGCGGTTTATCGAGATACTCGGCAACTACGACCCGCAGCCGCGGGGCAAAGAAGTCCCGGTCACGCTCGACCTCGACCGGTTTGACTACTGGCTCGGCGTCGGCGCGCAGCCTTCCGACACCGTCCGCTCGCTCGCCAAGAAAGCCAAAAAGGCACTTGTGTCGGCGTCCGCCGCCGCCTGATTTTTTCCCAGAAAAAAGCTGGCGCGTCCTGCCGTTTTTCGGCAAGCCCTTTTTTGTAGTTGGTTATTATTAGTTGTGTTTTCATGGGCGGCACCGTTCCCGAAAGGGGGCGGTGCCGTGTTTATTTTCCGGCGGTGCGCAACGTCTCCTCGACTATCATGGCGACTGGCGCGGCGGGGTTGGCGGCGGCGAGGGAGCAATCGGCGCGGTAGGCGATGAAGCCGTCGCGGTGCTCATCATAGACCGGCCAGACGAGCACACGGTCGGTGGGCGGCAGTGCGAGCGCGTCAATCTCGCTACGAGCGAAAAGCCCGAAGTGCCCCTCGTCAATTTCCTGCGGCAACGCTTCGAGTGGCTTGTGGCAATTGAAAAGGAACATGAGCCAGTGCCCGCCGCCCTCGTAGCCGCGTTCGGAAATCATGCCGAAGAGGTGCAGGTCGGTGGTGGCGACGCCAAGCCCTGTCTCCTCGCCCGTCTCGCGCACGGCGCATTCAAAGGGCGACTCGCCGAGCGCCATTTCGAGTTTGCCGCCGACGGGGCTCCAGCAGTCTTTGTTGGGTGCTTTGCGACGGCGGATGAGCAGCTGTCGCCCGCTGAGGTCTTTGATGAAAACGAGCACACTGATTTTGAACGGCAGAATGGCGGTCATGCCGTGCAGGGTAGGGGTGCGCCGCAGTTCCGCCAAACAAGATTTTCGCGCCGACGCTTTTTCCGCGCCTGCGCAACCGCCGCAGACGCCGCAACTGCGGCAACCGCCGCAACCGTTGGCAAGCTCGCGCCCGCCCCCTTTGCGGCCCTCACTCGCGCACGAGCGGAGCGGAGCGTTGGGTGAGAGCGGGGTTGCGCGGCGGAACGATGTCGTGCTCGCCGAAGTCGGGGACGAGGTATTCGAGCGGGGTGTCTTTGCGCAGGTGCCGAGCGGCGTCGGGGCCAGTCAACTTCTCGGAGTGGATGATTTTTTGCAGCTCCATCAAGCCGTGGAGCAAGGCCTCTGGGCGCGGCGGGCAACCCGGAATATACACGTCAACGGGGATAAAGCGGTCCACGCCTTTGAGCACGTTGCAACCCTGCTTGAAAGGGCCGCCCGAAATCGAACACGCGCCCATCGCGATACAGTATTTCGGCTCTGCCATCTGGTTCCAAATACGCACCACTTGGGGTGCCATCTTTTTGGTGACCGTGCCCGAGACAATCATCAGGTCGGCTTGGCGCGGCGAGGGGCGGAAAACCTCCGCGCCAAAACGGGCGATGTCGAAGCGGGCGGCAGCGACGGCGATCATCTCGATTGCGCAGCAGGCGAGTCCAAATTGGAGCGGCCAGATGGAATTAGCGCGGCCCCAGTTGTAGATTTCGTTGAGACTCGTGATGAGGATGCCCTGTTTGCGCAGAGCGTCCTTGTCGGCAGGAGAAAGAGCGGCGGGCGTGGCAGAGTCGGCGGCGGGCGCGGGCGCGGCGGGTGCGGGCGCGGAGTCGGGCGCGGCGATGTCGAGCGCGGCGGGTGCGGTGTCGGCGGCGGTTGGTTCGGGCATGGCGTTGGGTTATTTTTTGAAAAAGGTTATTTCCATTCGAGGTGTCCTTTTCGCCAAGCCCAGACGAGACCTTCGGCGAGGAGCAGGATGAAGACGAGCATGGCGGCGAGTGCGGCGGTGGGTATTTCCGGCGTGAACGCGGCGGCAAATGGGAGCAGGAAGAGCACCTCGACATCGAAGACGAGAAACAAAATCGCGCAGAGATAGTAGTGCGCTTTGAACTGCACGGGTTGGCGCGAAACAACGTCCAGCCCGCATTCGTAGGTGTTGTTTTTCACCGCATTGGGCTTGCTCGGCTGGAAAAACGCCCGCCACAGCCACGTCACCGAGAGCAGGATGAACGGGAACGCGATGGCGACAGCGACGTAGAGCGCGATGAAGGCGTAGGGATGGTCGGAGGGAGCGACGGCGGTTGCGGCGGATGCGACGGATGTTTCGGCGAGTGTCATGCGGGAAAAAAAGAGGGAAAGCGGAAAAGAAAAGTCTGCGCGGCGGGCGCGGCGGCGGGCGGCGCGAGTGTCTTCGGAAAAGGCGGCGACGCTACGAAGCAGGCGGCGCGGCGCAACGCGAAACTTGCCAGAGGC
>JAITPT010000258.1 GCA_031289285.1 Puniceicoccales bacterium | reverse complement strand
AAGTAGAAAAAATGGCTGCCTTTTAATTCGGGCGAGGCAAGCAGGCCAAATGTCTGTTGCGTTGTAAGTGCATGATTTTCTAAGCACTTCCCAAAAAAATCTGCATGTCCGAAAAACATACTTCCTCGCTACTTTGAGTGGGAACTCGAACGCAACAACGCCCCGCATGGGGCGAGACTATCGGGTCACCTGATGCCTGTGGTGCGTGTGTTGGTGTAATCTTGTGGTGGTCACGTGGTAGGCGCTGCGAGGGAAAACTGCACGAACTGAATCGGGGTCAAGTAGAAAAAATGGCTGCCTTTTAATTGCCTTTGAACCTAAGAACGGCTGTTCAGCGGGATGGGTTTGCGCAAGCAGCAGACGTCCAAAAGATTGCGCAAAACCGCCCGCATTAACTGCCGTTCTTAGGTTCAAAGGTGGCAAACTTTTTTATGGAGTGCGGTGGCAGAAGCGTCGCCAGTGGCGACGGCACCACCGACACAGACACAGGCAGGATGTCCGATGTCGCCTGCGGCTCGGAGTCTGCCGCTACACTCCCGCCATTTTTATGTTTGACCGTTTTTGTTTTTCCGTGCTTTTTGTCCGCCGATTTATGCGAAACCACTACACAGCACTCGCCCTTCTCTGCATCGCGCCGACAGCATTTTCCGCGCAAAACTCCACCGCCGCCGTCACGCCTGCCACCACGCAATCTGCGCCCGTGCCCGCCGCCGCACCCGACGTCCCTCCCGTCACCAAGCTCTTGCGTTTCCCCGCAATTCACGGCGAGACAGTTGTCTTCTGCCACGGCGGCGACCTATGGAAATCCTCTTCCAAAGGCGGTGTCGCCACGCGCCTCACTGCCCATCCGGGCCTCGAGCTTTTCCCCAAGTTTTCCCCTGACGGAAAATGGATTGCCTTCACCGGCCAATACGATGGCGACGAGCAAGTCTATGTCATCCCTGCTGCTGGCGGGCAGCCGCGCCAGCTTACGTTTTACCCGTCTGGTGCGCCCGTCTCGCCGCTCAACGGCTCCGACAACCTCGTCTATGGCTGGACGCCTGACGGCAAAAACATCCTCTTCCGTTCGCTGCGCGACGCCAACGCCGTCACCGAATTTGGCACCCTCTACACCGTCCCCTTCGCTGGCGGTTTCCCGCAAAAACTCGGTATGCCCAACGCGGGTGCCGCCTCGTTTTCGCCCGATGGCTCGCGCATTGTTTTTTCGCCGCGCTTCCGCGACTTCCGTGCGTGGAAACGCTACGCGGGCGGCAAGACCCAGTATCTCGCCATCTTCGACATCAAAACAAAAACGCAAACGCGCCTCGACGCCGACCCGCGCACCCAGCGCGACCCCGTGTGGGACGGCGACAAAATCTACTACGTTTCTGACCGCGCCAACGGCACGCTAAACGTATTTGCCCACGACACGCGCTCCGGCAAAACCGAGCAAATCACCCGCGAAAACACATGGGATGTCCGCTGGGCATCTGGCGACGGGCGCGGCCAAATCGTCTATGAGCTTGGCGGCCAAATCGTCCTCTTCAACACCCGCGCTACCGACGCCGCCTCGCGTTTCCGCAAACTCGAAATCCGTGTCCCCCACGACGGCCTCGCGCTGCGCCCCACGACCCTCAACGTCGGCGAACGCATTGAGCAATACGCCGTCGCCCCGGGTGGCAAACGCATCGCCGTCATCGGGCGCGGCGACCTCTTCAGCGTCCCCGTTGACAAAGGTTTTTCGCGCAACCTCACCAACACCGCTGGTGCGCACGAGCGCTACCCCGCGTTCTCTCGCGACGGCAAACTGCTCGCCTACATTTCCGACGTCAGCGGAGAAGACCAAATCTGGCTGCGCCCCGCTAAAGACACCACCGCCGTCGCTACGCAGCTTACCAAGGCGTTTCGCTGCCAACTCTCCGGCATCCAGTTTTCCCCCTGCGGACGCTACATCAGCGTCAACGACGCCCGCGCCAACCTCTGGATTGTGCCGCTCAAAGACGGCTTGCCCGGCGGTCTCCGGCGTGGCGAACCCGTGCAAATCGCCACCGCCCCAGAAGGCGGCCACCCCGACGCCGACTGGTCGCCCTGCGGTGCCTACATCGCCTACACCGTCAACGACGCGCAAGACTTCGGCCAACTCTTCATCTACGAAATCGCCACCCGCAAAACCCGCGCCGTGACCGACCCGCTCTTCGACGCCGGTTCGCCTGCATGGGACCCCGCTGGCAAATACCTCTGGTTCTTCTCGCGCCGCGAGTTCGCCCCGCAGTTTAGCACCGTCGAGTGGAACTTCGCAGGCAACCGCAACACCGCAGTCATCGGCCTGCTCCTGCGCAAAGACGTCGCCAATCCCTTCGGCCCGCAGTCTGACGACGAGCCGGAAAAACCCGCCGCCAAGCCCGCCGCCACCAACAAGTCTGCCGACACAAAACCCGCCGCAGGCAAACCCACCGCTAACGCCGCCGCTGGCAAAACCGTTGGCAAAACCGACGCCGCCGTCCCCGCTGCCGCCGCCAAGCCCGCCGCCGCGAAAAAACCGGACTACCCCGTGCCCACAAAAATCGAGTGGCAAGGTCTCGCCGAACGCGCCGTGCGCATCCCCACCGAAGCCGACAACCTCCGCGGCCTCTCCGCCAACGCCGACTTCCTCTTCTACGTGAAATCTCCCGCAGGCTTCTACGGGCGCGGCTCCAACGGCTCACCCGTGCTCTTCGCCTTCGACATCAAAGCCCGCCGCGAAAGCGTCCTGCTCGCCGGAGTCGGCGGCTACACGCTCGCGCCCGACGGCGGCACCATCCTCACCAACTCCGGCGGTTTCAAACTCCTCGACGCCCGCCCGGGTGCCGCGCCCCGCGCCGTGCGGACGGACGGCCTCCGTGCCGACCGCATCCCCGCTCTCGAATGGGCGGAAATCTACTCCGAAGTCTGGCGCAAATACCGCGACTTTTTCTACGTGCGCAACATGCACGGCTACAACTGGGACGCCCTCGGTGCACAATACCGCGCCCTGCTCCCGCACGTCGCCCACCGCTTCGACCTCAGCTACGTTCTCACCGAGTTAATCTCCGAGCTAAACATCGGCCACGCCTACATCACTGGCGGCGATTACCACCGCCCGCACCGCGCCCGTGCGGGTCTCCCCGGCGCAGTGTTCACCATAGACACCCGCGCCAACCTCTACCGCATCGCCAAAATCCATCGCGGCCAAAACGAGGAACCGCGTTACCGCTCCCCGCTCACCGAACCGGGCGTAGATGCCCGCGTCGGCGACTACGTGCTCGAAGTTGACGGCGTCCCGCTCACCGCCACCGAAAATATTTACAGCCGCCTGCGCAACCGCTCCGAGCCGGTGACGCTCACCCTCAACGCCAAACCCACCGCCCAAGGTGCGCGCAAAACCACCTACGTCCCGCTCGATAGCGAAGCCTCGCTGCGCTACCTCGGCGTCGTCCTCGCCAACTACGATTACGTCAAACGCAAAACTGGCGGGCGCGTCGGCTACCTGCACATCCCCGACATGGGTGGCCCGGGTGCTTACGAGTTTATCAAATGGTATTACCCGCAAATTCGCAAAGAGGGCTTGGTGATTGACGCCCGTGGCAACCGTGGCGGCAACATCTCCCAATGGCTCATCATGCGTCTCAACCAAAAACTTCTTGGCACTCGTTTTGGTGGCCCCGCACGTTCTGCCGATGCCTATCCCGCTCTCGCTCGCCACGGTTCCCAAGTCTGCCTCATCAATGAAAACGCTGGCAGCGACGGCGACATCTTCCCGTGGAACTTCCGCCTCGCGGGTCTCGGCCCGCTCATTGGCAAACGCACCTGGGGCGGCGTCGTCGGCATCTCTGGTGTCGGCCCGCTCCTCGACGGCGGCAGTGTCACCGTGCCCCTCCGTGGCACCAACGCTGCCGACGGAAGCTGGGTCATCGAAGGTCACGGTGTTGACCCTGACATTGAGGTTGAATACGGCCCACAATCAGGCGCGGCTGCCAAGGACCCGCAATTGGAGCGCGGCATCACCGAGGTTTTGAAGCGCATCAAATCTTCGCCCAAGGTCTGGCCCAAACGTCCCGCCGACCCCGTAAAAACAAAAGCCATCTACGCCAAACCGGCCACCGTTTCCGGCAAGCAACCCGCCAAGCAACCTGCAACGCAACCCGCAAAGCAACCTGCCAAGAAATAGTCGCCTCGAACTCCCCAACGGCAGTCAATGTGGGTGGTTTTGCACAATCGCTCAATTGATTGCCATTGGGATTCTGCTGGAAAGTGCAAAAATTCACAAAAAGGCAAAATCAATAACCCCTTGCAAGTCAAGGGGTTATTTTGTTGTTTGAGATTGGCATTGAAACAAGAGTGTGTAGCGAATTGTGAGGGCGGTTCGCAACGGAGAAATCCAAGCAATCCAGCCTGCAAGTGAAAAAAGCGCCTGACACTTTATTGGCATGAGGGGGGGGGATGAATGGCACGGGTGTCGCACTTGTGATGTGGTCAGTGACTTTGAAACAAGTATGAGTGCCGAATTGTGAGGGGCGGTTCGCAACGGGGAAACCCAAGCAATCAAGCCTGCAAGTGAAAAAAGCGCCTGACACTTTATTGGCAGCAAGTGAAAAAAGCGCCTGGCACTTTATTGGCATGTGGCACTTTATTCACCTGAAAAGCGGAATTTGGGTTAACTACACCAGTTTTCCCAGTCGTTTTGAAAGACGCAAGGGATGCCTTCTTGGCGGCATACGCGGATTGTGTGTCCGGTGCCGCCCGCATGAGGCTTGGTGGGGTCAATCCAAAAGAATGCGACCCGTGGTTTCGGAAAATCTTCCGAATGCCCGACGACCTTCATCGTGTCGCGGAGCAGATACGCTGCCTTTGCTGCGAACGCCTTGTTTCTCCCCCGCGTCTCAATCAAATCCTTGCAGGCAGGACTCGCCGCAACAGTTTTGGCGGCGATTTGCGACTCCTGTTCTGTGGTGAGTATTTCCACCGACACGTAATTCGTGCCAGCGATGCGCGCACTTTTGCGGTGTGTTGCGTAGGGAGCGACGATTTGCAAACGGCGCGGGTCCACCTGTGCCACGCCAGCGGAAAATGCCGCGTCGGCACCAGTGGCGTTTCCAGAGCGGAAGCGTAGTTGAGGGAACTCGCGGGCAAGTTTTTGGGCAAACGTAGTGGCACAGTGCGCCCCTTCGGAAGAAATGGTGCGGCGTCCCTCCATAAGCACAACAGAGTCAGGACTCGCATGGGCGATTGTGCAGAAATCAGAGTAAGTCATGATGGGAAAAGTGCGCGAGTTTTGTGTTTTCAGCACCGATGTCAATCAAGATGCTATGTTCTTCGCTGTTTTGAGTGAGACGCGAGTATTGATAATCCTAAAAACGGCAGTTAATGCGGGCGGTTTTGCGCAATTTTTTGGCCGTCTGCGGCTTGCTCTTTTCGCTCCACGCACCGCAAGGTGCGCGGCGGGAAAGCGCAAACCGCATCCGCCTCAAAATCTTGCGCAAACCCATCCCGCTGAACTGCCGTTCTTAGGTTGAATGAGAGACGGTCGCTGCCAGCCCCAACGAGGCGTCCAGCATTTAGCCGCAATACTACTCAATTAGTGTCTAAGGTAATTATCGGGGGGTACTCCTAAAAATAAATTTACATGGTCGCAGCACAGTAGGCGGCATACGAAATACCCAACGGTGCCTCCCAGCCCCGTAGGGGCGCAATGTCGGTAGCACGGGTTTCAACCCTGTGAAAGACGCACCCCATTCACAAAGTCCCGTAGGGACGACACAGCGGCGGCGGTCTGGTTGCGTCCCTACGGGACGCGGGGTTCGGGCGACACTAACACGGGGTTAAAACGACCGACATGCCGTCCCTACGGGACTAAAAGACACCCGTGCCCAAATTTATTTTTAGGAGTGCTCCTTGAAATTATCTTTAGATGCTAATTGAGCAATATTGCATTTGGCCGTGGGTGACTGAGCAACGCGAAGGAACCCACGGTATCCATTGGAAAGGTCCAGAGTCCCGAAGGGACGACAGCAGCGGTGTCGGACGACGAGCGACGGGCGTTGCGTTTGCAATACTCGATGGCTTGGCGGCAAACTTGGGCGGCGGCGGCGGGCATACCGCGCTCGATGTAGAAGGCAGAGAGACGGTCGCCTGATGACTTGCCAGCACGCCCACACGGCATCGTCGAGGATGGCGTCGCGGGGTCTGACCACCAGCAGCAGCGAGGTCGGGACGGCGGTATTAGACGGCGGTATTACCGCCTCGCTCACTCCCTTGCGAAAAATCGTGTCAAGCGCTTTTTTGTGATATAAGAAGTGCTAATTTCAAACAACAGAGTTTCTGCTAATTTCCATTTCACGAAAAAAAATACATTGCGTTTGGGCGCAGATTTTGTCTCGTGTGCGCAGAACTGAGCAGTAATCTCAAACACCGATCTGCACTAATGCCACCGTCAAAAGCACGACTCCGCCGTCCGACATCGCCCGCCTGCGTCCGCACCTCTGCGACGCCGTGGTTGGCGTCCCTGTCTGCTTTGCGCCGCGCCTCGTGCTTCTCTCCCGTATGTGTCGCCCCCGCCAGTGGCCGTGCGCATTTTTTTGGAGTATGATGGCAGAACGAGGAACGAACACCGCCACCGCTTTCGCAGATGCTGCCCTTCTCCGCACTTTCCGCCGTCTGCTTTGCCTCGAGAGCGATGTCGGCAGGTGCTTCATGCCTCTCCTCCGTGCGCACAGGTGCAACTGCCTCCTCTCAAAACCCATTTGCAATAAATAACGCAAAA
>JAITPT010000147.1 GCA_031289285.1 Puniceicoccales bacterium | reverse complement strand
GCGTAGTTGTCGCGGTAACGCTCGTAGGCGCGGACTTCGTCGGTGGTGACGGTCGTGGCGGGGTTTTCCAAAAGCGTTTTGAGGCGGGCGAGGGTGCCCCATTTATTGGAGACGGCGATGCAACCCGGGCGCAGCGAAAACTCGTCTTCGAGGGGCGCGTCGGTGTCCAAGTAGCCCTTGCGTTTGAGGTCGGCGATGCTGGCGGGTTCGGTGCCTTGGTCGCGGCGGTGGAGCATGGCGAGGGCAGTGAGGCGCGTGAGAATGGCGCGGGTGTTGGCGCGGCGGAATTGGCCGATTTTGACCTCAGGGCCGGTGAGACGGCGGATGAAGGCGTCGGAGAAATACACGTAGGCGCGGGTGTCGCTCGTCTGCGGGAGCTTGGCGGACATCACGCGAAACTCGTCGGTGCGAGCGAGGGGCGTTTTGCGGGCGAGGGTGCGCGTCAGCTCGTCGCCGTGCGTCGAGAGGAAGAGGAGGCCGTCGCGGGCGGCGAACCAGAAGGTCTCGCCGTTGGGGAGCGGGACGGCAAGCGGGCCGGGGACTTTTTTCAGAAACGCAAAGGGGGTCGGGGCGTTGGGCTTCGGGCGGATGATGAGGGTGAAGTCAGTGCTGTCGCGGAAAAATACGTCGGGCGCGATGAGGGCGAGTTCGGCGACGTTGCCGCCAGAGAACCACGCACGAGCGGCCTTCGGCGTGAGGCCGAAACGCGCCGTGCAGCGGGCGAGCAAATCGTAGTCGGAGAAGCCGCCGCCAAGCAGCGGGGCGACACGCGAGACGGCGTCGTCGGAGCCGTCCCAAATGGCGGCGAGGGCGCGGGGTTCGCGGATGTGGGCGAAAAGGCGGTCGGCGGGGGCGTAGTCGGCGAGGGTGGCGGCGGCGGAGGGCGCGAGCGGCGGGAGTTTGAGGTCGGCAGCCATTTTTGCGTAGGGGTGCGCTTTGACTTCGACGCCAGTGACAGTGGCGACGGACACGCGCTCCAACACGCGCCCAGTGCCGTCTTTTTCGCCGCCGCTGGCAGCGATGAGTTGTGTTTGCAGGGTCTCGGTGATGGCGGTGCGTCCGCCTAAGACCGACATCGCGCCGAGGTCGGAGGTGCGGCGCGTTTGGGCGCGGGAGGTGCCGCGCCCGCCGAAGGGGCTTGTGTAATAATCGCCGTAGAGTGCCTTGGAACTGTCGCGCCAGACGGCGAAAATCGGGTCGTCGCTGTCGGGGGTGCCGAGGGCTTCGATGCCCGATAGGTGCGCGTTGTGCCAACTACCAGACGGAGACGTTGCTGGTTTTTTTGCGGCGGCTAAATTCCAGCGCACCGATTCCGTGCCAGTGACTTTTCCGGTCTTGTCGCGGAAATTGATTTTGACGACTGCCTCCTTTGCGGCGGGGTCGCGCAAGAGGGCGTAGATTTGCAAATGGGGCGTCCGTATCCCGTCGTCGGGAGCGTTGGCGGCGGGGTTGCCCGGCGAAAGAGTCACAACGCGAACTTTTGGCCGCGCCAACGACGGCGGGAGGTCAGCGATTTCGACGGTGGTGCCCACTTCGGAGATGGCCTTGGCAATCGCGGGCGAGGTGATTGTCAGTGTCGCGAAGCGGAGTTTGACGCTCCCTTCGCTCCAGTTGGAGACGAAGGAGTCTTTGATTTCGACTTCGGCTCTGAGACGCGGTGGCGCGAGTGTGAGTGTTGTGGCGCAAAGCAACGCGCCGAGGAGCATGGGTGTTTTCATAACGCCGACCATCTTGAGGCGCATATTGCGGAGGGGAAGAGAAAAGTATGGGTCACTGGGTTTTGGCTGCCGCAGCGGTCAGCCGCAGGAGGAGCGGAGAAAAGAGGGAAGGCGAGAGGGAAGCGAGAGGGGTGGAAGAGGGAAGGCGAGAGGGGTGGCGAGAGGGGTGGCGAGAGGGGTGGAAGAGGGGTGGAAGAGAAGGAGGTGGTGGAAGCGGGTGAAAGAGGCATGTGTGCGTATTGCGAAAATGATCCTAAGAACGGCAGTTCAGCGGGAAGGGTTTGCGCAAGATTTTGAGGCGGATGCGGTTTGCGCTTTCCCGACGCGCACCTTGCGGTGCGTGGAGCGGAACGCGCAAGCCGCAGACGGCCAAAAGATTGCGCAAAACCGCCCGCATTAACTGCCGTTTTTAGGATGATACTAAAGAACGGCAGTTGGAGAGGAGTATTGCGAGAACATATTGCGGCAGATGGCTTTGTGGATTTGTGAAGGCGCACCTGTTGGTATGTCGAGCAAAGCTACTAAGTGCAGATGCCGTTCCAGATTTCGCAAGACGACCCGATTTATTGTGTGCCGGTCGGCTGCTCGTCCATGCCCTCGTGGCAATCGTGTCAAACGAATATTTAGACTGTCTAATTATTCTAAAACACCGAGGGACGCAATGGTTGTTTTTGGTTCTCGTGGGTGCGAACAACACAATCGCACACGTGCGTGTTTGTGCCTTCGTGACAATTTCGAAAATCGGGTCAAGCGAAAATTTAGACTGTCTAATTATTCCGAAGGAGGGGATGACCAAATGAGACAAATGTCTCGATTTCGACAAAACAAGCTATTTGCCAATTGGTTCTGCTTTCTGGCGAATAATTGCGGAATTGTTTGCTGTAGTGGTGGAAAATCGCCAAAGGGCAGGGTAGGCGGAGGCGGGGCGAGCAGGGTTGATCTGGGTCGGGTGGTGGTGGCTGTTATCGGGACGGGGGGGGCAGGCGGGGGCAGGGGGAGGTCGAGGCGGGGTGAAAAAAGACAGGCGCGGATGAAACATTTTCGGGGACAGGTTGTCAGCACGATTTCTCTTCGTGTCTTTTTGCACCGCTTCACCGTTTCACCGCATTCACACGACTTCACACCTGTCACTGTTCCCACATTTCTCAAAACTATGAAAAGTTCTCTGCTTCCGTCCGCGCTCCTTTTTGCCCTCGCGCCGACTTTTTCCCTTGCAAACACCGCGCTGGTCGCGAGCACCACCGCGCCCGCGCCTGTCTCGACCGCCGCCGTCTCGCCGCCCGACGCTTCGGAGGTCGTCTGGACGACGCCCTCCAAAAACACCTACGAGACGATGCCGCTGGGCAACGGCGAGGTCGCTCTCAATGCTTGGGTGGACGAGCTTGGCGACCTGCGCTTTTACATCGCACGGATTGACTCGGTGGACGAACACGCACGGCTGCTCAAGCTCGGTGCCGTGCGCGTGCGCGTTGGCGACGCCTCCGCCAAGCGCACCGCCGCCGCGTTTCGCCAGAAACTCGACATCCCGCACGGCGTCCTCACCGCCGAATATGGCACGGGTGCCGAGCGCGTTTCGCTGCGCCTGTGGGTGGATGCGCACCGCCCCGTCATCATTGTCGAAGCCGAGACTGCCGCGCCCGTCGCCGCCAGTGCCCACTCCGAACTTTGGCGCGACAAACGAGAGAAAATAGACTATCTCCAATGTAGCGACATCTACAACAATTCCCCCTATTCGCCCTACAAAAAAGGTTCGGTGCCTGGCACATTTTCCGAGCCGGATGTTGTGTTGGAAAATCTCTCCGCTGGCGAAATCGGCTGGTTTCACCGCAATACTTATTCAGACCCCTACAAGACTTCCGCCGCCTTGCAGGGGCTTGACGACTTTCCGCGCCAAGACCCTATTTTGCACAGAACTTTCGGCGTTGTTGTCCGCGCAAAAAACGCTGTCCGCGCCGATAATAAAACTCTACAAGCCCCTGCCTCTACTATCCATCGTTTTGAAATAGTGGCGCACACAAAACACCCTGCCGCCGTCGCCGATTGGCTTGCCGAAACAACGCGCATCCTCGACGATGCCCAGAAAATCCCGCTTGCCACACGCCGCGAAAAACACGAGCAATGGTGGCACGATTATGCTACCCGAAGCTGGGTGCGCATCTCTACGAGCAAGGCCGAAAAATCCGTCGCAAACAACACTGCTATTGGAAACAACGCTGACCCCGTTCCCGCGAATAAACACGACATCATTATCGGCCACGACCAAAGAGGCGGCTCGCGTTTCCAAGGCACTATCGGGCGCGTCTCCGCCTACAAAGGTGTTCTTTCCGTCTCCGAAATAAAAACGTTTTCAGAACTCAGCCCGGGCATCGCCACCACCTATGTTGACGAAAAATCGCCACTCGCTGCCAAAGAAATTTTCAATGCGCCGCCCAACACACAATTTCCCCGTCTTGCCGGAACCGCGAAAAAAACTTTTGGCGGCGGCTTCACTATAGAGGCATATATTGAACCTAAAAAGATTTCTGATTTTTCGCGCATTGTTGATAAAATAACACCCGGTGGAAGTGACGGTTTTCTTCTCGATGCCACGCCCGGAAATGGGCTGCGTTTTATACTTGGCGAGACCACTCTAACGGTTCCCAACATCCTTATTACAAAAGAATGGAACCACGTCGCTGCCACCGTTTCGCCCGAAGGCGAAGTGCGACTCTATGTCGGCGCTAAGTTGGTGTCTGCCAACATAAACCAGAAGAACGCGCCCGTCGCTGGCGACGACGCTTTTGCGCTCAGCCACGCCTACGCTCTCCAACGCTACGTGAGTGCCTGCGCCGGACGCGGGCGTTATCCAATCAAGTATAACGGCTCTCTCTTCACTGTTCCAGAGACTGGCAAAAAAGAGGACGCCGACTATCGTCGGTGGGGACCCGGCTACTGGTGGCAAAACACACGTCTGCCCTATCTCTCTATGCCCGCCGCTGGCGACTTCGATTTTATGCACTCGCTCTTCCGCACGTATATTGACGACCTACTTCCGCTCTGCAAATACCGCACAAAAAAATATCTCGGACACGGCGGTGCTTTTTATCCAGAATGTATTTATTTTTGGGGTGATGTTTTTCCGGAAACTTACGGTTGGAAACCCTACGCCGAACGCGCCGATAAATTGCAAGTATCGGGTTATCACAAATGGGAATGGGTCGGCGGTCTTGAAATCGCACAAATGGCTTTTGAATACGCAGAATACACAGGCGACAATGTGTTTTTACGCGACAAAGCAATCCCGTTTGCGACAGAGATTTTGCGTTTCTTTAACGAGCACTATCAAACCGACGCCGACGGCAAACTGCACATGTGGCCTGCGCAAGCATTAGAGACTTGGTGGGATTGTGTGAACCCGATGCCGGAGGTCGCTGGTCTCCACGCCGTCACTGCCCAATTAGAAGCTGCCACTGCCGCCGCACCGCTCTTGCGCCCTGCATTTTTGACCGCGTTAAAGAATAAACTTCCGCCGCTCCCGCTCACAAAATCTCGCGACGGCAAACCAATGTTTGCGCCTGCCAAGATTTCCAAACAACTACGCAACGTTGAAAACCCCGAACTCTACGCCGTCTTTCCTTTTCGTCTTGCCACCTACGCCACGGGTGACAGCGCGGCGGCCATAGAGGCGCTTAAACATCGTCGTAGCCGTGGTGCATTTGGCTGGCGTCAGGACGATTTATTTATGACAAATCTCGGTCTTGGCGACCAAGCCCGCGACTTCCTTGTAAAACGCGCCCGTAACAAACACAAGGCCTCGCGTTTCCCTGCTTTTTGGGGGCCGAATTACGATTGGACTCCCGACCAAGACCACGGCGGCGTTTTGGCCAAAGGTGTGCAATCGCTTGTTTTACAATGTGACGGACGCCGCATTGATTTGTTTCCTGCATGGTCAGCTGGCTGGGATTGCGACTTCAAGCTCCACGCCCCGTATCAGACGACCATAGAGGCAACCCTTAAAAACGGCAAAATCACAAAGCTAATCGTCACTCCAAAATCGCGTGAAAAAGATGTTCGCATCTTGTTGAAAAAGTAGCAGGGCGAGAGGTGACCGCTAACACGGGGTTGAAACTCAATACCGTTCAGGTAGTGCCCCAAAAACACGAGGGGCATTTCTGAAACCGCATGTGGCTTGGAGCGCTGAAGGCGCGGCTTCATAGTAGTGTAGTGTCTCTTAAGTGGCTAAACTGCAAATGGGCGACTTTTAGATGTTCAGAACTGCACTTCAGAACCCCAACGGGGTTTCCCAACAAAGCCCAGGGTTGGTGCGAGGAACGAG